>JBAXMR010000041.1:0-34573 GCA_037134195.1 Paludibacter sp.
ATAGTATTTGCTAAGACCGAATTCGGATGGTCAGCATGCTCCGTTTTATCCATGCTGACATTCAAGAAGCTGAAAAAGTTTGGATTAAGACAAAAGAAGTTGTTGCTGAAGGAATAATTGTAAAAGGATTTAAAACTGATAGAAATGGAAAAATAAGTCGTCAAACCAATTTCCCAAACAAAAAATTTAATAAGGTTTCACATGTTAGACCACATACAAAAGATTCTTCTCACACTTATGCTCTGCCGACAACAGACAGACTAACAAAAGCGAATGAATATACAAAACACTGTTTTTGGTTGAACAGCTCTTACGTTAGAGACGAAATTTATTTGAAATAATATACTGAAATCCAAACAACTACACCTAAATAGAGTAGACTGCCCTGCCAGCCGAAACTGACAGTGAGAGCCTCTCACACCACTGTACCCCCTGCTCCCGCGAGATTGCATCGCGTGGGAAACAGTACCAGTAAATAAATATGCCACACGATGCAATTCGTGCGGCAGCCAAGGCAACGTGTGTCAATATAAGTTTGGAATCGCATATAACATGAAAGTAAGTTTTAGTGGAAGTTCATGCTTCTCATTTTATCAACCCCGTTGCTTTGAGCGATGGGGTCCGATTGTGTTTACATTTCATCCTTAAGCGGTTTTCGAAAGTGTTATGTTTTAGGCAATCGATAGTGAATTAATTAATTTGATTTGATTTTTTTTACCACTTCTTCCTTCGAAATATAACCTTTGTTTGACCAAACAATTTTCTTGGCTTTGTATAAAAACAAAACAGGAAGTGCATCCACTTTTAATTCCTTGGCCAGGGTTTTATTGGCATCAGCATCGATACGAATAACCACCACATCAGCTTTCATTTCTTTTGAAATCTCATCCAGATAAGGTTTCATCTTTTTGCATGGCGTGCACCAATCAGCATAAAAATCAACCAGCACCAGCTTATTTGTATTCAATAAGGCCTGATATTGTGCCATTGTCATCTCGGCCGATACAGGTTTTGATGAGGCATTATCGGTTGTTTCGGGCATATTGGCGGCTCTCCAGCGCATCATACCACCCGAAAGATTATAGAGTTCTTTAAATCCCATTGAACTCAACACATTCATGGCATTCGAACTACGTCCACCACTCAAACAATATAGCATTACGGCTTTGTTTTTATCTAATTTTGCAGCACTTTGTTCAAAATCACTGCTGTTGATATTAATGTTTTTTGCATTAGCGATGTGACCTTGCGCAAATTCACCGGGAGTACGCACATCAATTAGTTGGGCATTGGGGAGTTGTTTTATTTTAGCAGCAAATGAAACTGCATCGAGACTTGTTGAAGTTTGAGCACTAAGTTTGGCACTAAAGGAAACTACGACCAACAGGCTTAATAAATAAAAAATCTTTTTCATCTTGAGTTTTTTGAGTTTGTTATTTGATTGGCAAATATAAGCATTGATTTTTTATTTTCGATTCAGTCCTGTTTTGTTTAAAGCATTTTAGTACTTTGATATTAAAAATCAGTATTGTCCTCCATGCTGGCACACGTTTGTAAGGTGTGCCAATACAAGTTTGGACACGCGAATAACATGAAAGTAAGTTTTAGTGGAAGTTCATGCTTCTCATTTTATCAACCCCGTTGCTTTGAGCGATGGGGTTGGTTGTGTTTAGGTTGAAGTTTTCATGCACTTTTGTTACGGTACTAATCAGAAGGTTGTATATTTGCAAATACAAATCTTAGAAATTTCAGTTGATAGATCAATGCCGTTTAGTTAAGCATTAAAAATAAATAAGGGGAAATCAGGTAGTTTATTCTCTCTACTAAGGGTTAAGAATCAATATAAATCAGGGATTTAAGCCCTTAGTAGATAAAATTAAACAAGCAAAAATACCCTTATTCCCTTATTTGTATCTTGCTTAAATTTGAAATCGCTTATCTAAACGACATTGGTTGATAGATTATATTTTAGGCAATAATTACTGGAGGAGTTACAAAACAAGTATAATGGTGAAACCTTTCTCCCAATCGAACCAAAAAGAATTGAAATCGCAACAACAGGACTTGTAGATACTTACCGAATTACTCCCAATCGAACCAAAAGGAATTGAAATCTCCAAAATAGAAAGTTTGTTTTAGGAACTCACATCGTTCCAAAACATTTTCGCTATTTTTGCAACATAATCGCATCAAACAGATCAGATGAATAAAATCCGTATACTAATATTTTTATTGCTCGCAACTTTGGCAGCCTTGGCTCAGACATCTGACGAAAAAAAATACCTGCTTACTTCAAAAACAAACTCCTATTATATTTCAACTCTTTCATTTCTTGATCCGTATCTTTCACCTATTACTTACCGTGGTTTGGGTTTGGGATATAACAGTGAATCACGAAGGTTTTTAAATGTAACGAATACCGATTTGTCAACGCTCAGCAAATTGAGATTTACCGCCGGAATAGCCATTAATCCTGAAATAACGAGTGATTTACTTTATTTTGGTGCAAATTACGGTTACGGGATTGAATACAGATTTATTGTGGCTAAAGGATTGAAACTGCAGGTTGGAGGTCTGTGGGATGTAGATTTCGGACTGAAAAACATGGAGCGAAATATCAATAATCCGGTGAATCTGGATATGGCTACTAATCTGAATATTACAGGTTTGGCAATGTATGACATTCCACTTCGCCGAAAAGTTCTTAAACTTAAGCTCTCATTGCAAACTCCTTTTGTTGGCTGTATGTTTGTGCCAAAAGCAGGTGCTTCATATTACGAAATGTTCGATTTGGGAAATCTGACGGATGCATTCCATTTCAGTTCTTTACATAATAAACGTGGGTTGCTTGGAACTTTTTCGATTGATGTTCCGTTCAACCGTTCAATTTGGAATTTTGGTCTGAGAATGAATAATTTGAGGTATACGGCAAACAATCTTGTTTTCAATCGTAGTGAGTATAGTTTGCTTATCGGGACTACATTTGATGTCATTAATTTTGCCGGGAGAAAAAACAAAGCCCCGAAAAATTTCATTTCTCCTAACGATTAAAATTTCCAATTATTCAATTCTCAATGATATAAAATGAAGAATATTACTTTAATTATCATACTTTCAGCACTTTTACTTCCTTCGTGCATGAACGAACCTGTTCAGCAGCCGAACACGTTCAAGGGAAATTTTGAGGCACTTTGGCAGATTATTAACACTAAATATTGTTATCTGGACTACAAACATATAAATTGGGATTCCATTCATACGGTTTATTCGGCAAGAGTAGACACAGTAAAAAGTGAATATCATTTTTTTGATTTGATGGGCAATATGCTGGCTGAATTGAAAGATGGACATGTAAATTTATATTCCGAGTTCAACCGAAGCCGTTACTGGAAGTGGTTTCTGGATTTTCCGGCAAATTTCAGCTCATCACTTATTAAAAATAGTCGTTACCTTGGTTCAAATTACCTGATTGCAGGAGGATTCGAGTATGCTAAACTCAACAACGGAACAATTGGATATATGTATTATGAAGACTTTTCAAATGGTTTTACCGATACGAATATGGCCTATATTATACGTTATTTCAGTAACTGCAAAGGTCTGATTATTGATGTGCGAAATAATGGTGGTGGTTCGCTTGATTATTCCAAGCAACTGGCTTCTTATTTTTTTAAAGAAGAAACTGTAACGGGATATATGTGTCATAAAACAGGTGATGGACATTCCGACTTTTCAACTCCGGTTGAAATAAAAACCCCTACCAATAAAAATGTACAATGGCAACGTCCGGTGGCTGTACTTACTAACCGAATGTCGTATAGTGCAACGAATGATTTTGTAAACCGGATGAAAAAACTGACTCCCGTTGTAAAGATTTTGGGTGATAGCACTGGCGGAGGAGGTGGCTTACCTCTTTCAAGTGAATTGCCAAACGGCTGGTTGGTACGATTTTCGGCATCACCAATGTACGATTCGAAAATGCAGAATACTGAATGGGGCATTGCACCAAATATTCGCGACAGCATTAAAGTTGCAGATCAGGCTAAAGGCATTGACACTATTATTGAAACGGCAATAAAACTATTAAAATAGCGGCAAACAGTAAGTGGTAAGCAGCAGGATTTTTTGCTTACCGCTTACTGCTTACCATTTACTGCTAATTTATGAAGAAACTCAAAATAACCGAAATGAATCGCCTCACTGTGGAGGAATTCAAGCAAGAAACAAAAACTCCCCTCGTTGTGGTGCTTGATAATGTGCGTAGTCTTCACAACGTAGGTTCAGTATTTCGTACCGGCGATGCATTTCTGGTGGAAGCTGTTTATTTATGTGGTATTACCAGCACGCCACCTCATGCAGAAATTCACAAAACTGCATTGGGTGCTGAAAATACAGTTGACTGGAAGTATTTTGAGGATACACACACAGCGGTTAAATATTTAAAATCTGAAGGTTACACGGTCTTTGCTATCGAACAGGCTGAAGGAAGTACTATGTTGCCTGATTTAAAGTTGGATAAAACCAGAAAATATGCTGTTATTCTGGGCAACGAAGTAAAAGGTGTTCAGCAAAGCGTGGTAGATTTGTGCAACGGTTGCATCGAAATTCCACAATTTGGAACTAAACATTCGCTGAACGTGAGCGTTACCGGGGGAATTATTATCTGGGAAATGTTTAAGAAATTGACCCCATAAAGAATGCCCACTAACCACCTAAAGGAGGAATTGTAAATTGTAAATCAATGTCGTTTAGATAAGCGATTTCAAATTTAAGCAAGATACAAATAAGGGAATAAGGGTATTTTTGCTTGTTTAATTTTATCTACTAAGGGCTTAAATCCCTGATTTATATTGATTCTTAACCCTTAGTAGAGAGAATAAACTACCTGATTTCCCCCTTATTTATTTTTAACGATTAACTAAGCGGCATTGAATTGTAAATAATTAAATTGTAACTGGATTTATGGATTGGAGAGATAAACTAAATGAAGTAAAGAATATTGTTCCTCAAGTGGCCGAAACAGCAGAAGCAACAATAATTAAACCTGCAAAAAAGCGTCAGTCAGAGCCATTACGGGTGGAACTTGACAAACGCAATGGCAAACCAGCTACGCTAATAACCGATTTTAAAGGAAAAGACGATGAACTGAAAGAACTGGCTAAACTACTGAAAGTAAAATGTGGTGCAGGAGGTTCTTCGCGCGATGGTGAAATACTTGTTCAGGGTGATTTTAGGATGAAAATTGTTGACATTCTAATGGAAATGGGATTCAAGGTGAAAAAAATAAATTTTAAGTAATTGTATAAACTATATTAATATTGTAGAGAAATCCAATTTCAACTACAACTTTATAGTAATTTTGTCGTTATAATATCAAATTTATAATTAATACAATCCCAGTTATGAAAATCGTGAGTAAAAAGTCAGTCTTGGTTATTTCAGTGTTTGTTCTATGTTTGTTTGCTGCAACAAGTTGTACTACCCAGAATCCTCCGGTTAATGCATATACGGGAGCAACAACTACAACACCTAAAAAATAACGGTAAAATTCTAATCGGAAAAGAAAAAACTAACGGTGTCGGCTGAATTTCAATGTTGAAGTTCAGCCGATGCTGTTTTATATCTATAATTTCTACGAAATTTGTCTCCATTCAAAACCTTGTTTGTATATTTGCATGATTAAATAAAAAACTAATTTACATGAACAGAACTGATGTTTTAAGAGATAGTATTATTGATAAACTCCTGACTATCTCAAATAAAGATTATCTGGCAGCTCTTTACAAGTTGGTTGAAAGAAGCACTGTAAACGATGACTTTGTAGAGCTTTCGGATGAACAGATTGTAATGCTTCAATTGAGCGAACAAGACATTAAAGATGGCAATTTTACTTCACAAACCGAATTAGATAAAAGTGATTTAAAATGGCTAAAAGAAGTATAGTTTGGACGAATACTGCAGTAAAACAGCGTCGAGAGGTATTGAAATACTGGACTATTAAAAATGGTTCTTCCATTTATGCCGAAAAGCTAATCAAATTGATTAAAGAAAGAGTTAATGTTATTTCAAAGAATCCAACGGCTTTTAAACTAACCACTTTTCAAGATGTTCGTGTGTCAGCGCTCGGACATTTTAGCATCTATTATAAATTCACCGAACAAGAATTGATTGTTGTTGCATTCTGGGATAACCGACAAGATCCAACGAAATTGCTAGAAAAGATAAAATCATAGAAATATTCCCATGCTCAACATTTATCGTGCTTCTGCCGGCTCAGGCAAAACATACCGACTGACAAAAGATTACATAAAATTACTTTTCGAATCTCAGCGGGAACAAGCGCATCGGCGTATTTTGGCAGTTACTTTTACCAATAAAGCCACCGATGAAATGAAAACGCGTATTCTGAAAGAACTTCATGCGTTATCATTGGGAGAAAAATCTGACTATCGGGCTGATTTAATTTCAAAACTCTATCCAACCGAAGAAGCTGTAAACGCAAGGGCAAAAAAAATTCTTACCAGCATACTGCACGATTATTCTTCATTTTCAATAAGTACCATCGATCGTTTTTTTCAACAGGTAATCCGTTCGTTTGCCCGCGATATTGGAGTGCATGGAGGTTATAACCTCGAACTTGATAATTCACAAACCTTGGAACAATCCGTTGATAATCTGTTTCTTGATTTATCGAAAGATGAAAACAAGCAATTGCTGCAATGGCTCACCAGCTATGCCGAAGAGCGTGTAGAACAGTCGGAAAACTGGAATATGCGTGGCAATATTATGGATTTGGGGCAGGAAATTTTCAAAGAAAGCTACCAACACAAAGCCGAAGACACCAACCGAAAATTGCATGAACGTGAATTTCTGACGAATTATCGAAAAAATCTGCGTCAGATAAAAACTGAATTCGAAGCTAAAGTAAAGCAAACCGCCACCAATGGACTGAATATCATGGCTCGTAACGGTTTGTCGCACGAAGATTTCTCTTATAAAACAACTCAGACTTTAGAAAAGCTGATCAAAGGAAAATTGGAGATTAGTGACCGATTCAGGAGTTTAGCCGAAGATGTAATCAATTGTTACACTAAATCCAAACCGCAGGATGTAAAGTCAGCCATAGAAACGGCTTACAATTCAGGACTTCAGCATTGTTTCCAACAAATCGTTGACTTATTTAGCATAGATATTGTAACCTACAATTCAGCATTGATGGTTTTGAAGCATATCAATACGCTGGGAATTCTATCAGATCTGGCAGTTCAAATCAAAAAGCTGACCGATGAGCAGAATACTATGTTGATTTCGGACTCCAACATGTTGCTCAACAAGATTATCGACAACAGCGATACACCTTTTGTGTATGAAAAAACGGGTATTCATATCGATAATTTTATGATTGATGAATTTCAGGATACATCGGTGCTGCAATGGAAAAATTTTCATCCACTCATGGATAACAGTCTCTCGGCCGGCAAGTTTAATCTGGTGGTAGGTGATGTGAAACAAAGTATTTACCGCTGGCGAAACTCCGACTGGAAATTGCTGGACGAAAAGATATTGTCTGATTTTCGTTCCGAGCAAATTCATGAGGAAAACCTTGATACCAATTGGCGAAGCGATAAAAACATAATCGATTTCAATAATTCCTTTTTCCGAAGGGCTGCTCTCACGCTTCAAAGTAAACTGAATGAAAATCTGCAACCTGTTTTAGCACTTTATCCATCGCTGCAACCGTTGACTCATAAAATTGAACACGCTTACGCCAATATTCATCAAAAAGTTTCACCAAAAGCCGGTGTTGGAAGGGTTCAATTCAGCTTTATCAATGCCGACGAAACTGATGACGGTTGGAAAACAGAAAGTCTGAACCGATTACCGGCTATGTTGGAAGATTTGCAGGACAGAGGCTATCGTCCGGCTGATATATGTATTTTGGTGCGAAAAAATGATGAAGAACAGGCTGTTATCCATAAATTGCTGAATTACAAAACCACAACTGATGCTAAACCCGGGTATTGTTATGATATTATGGGAAACGAAGGTTTGCTTATTGGAGCTGCTGCATCCGTACGTTTTATTCTTGGTATTTTGCAGCTTTTCATCAATCCCGATGATAGTATTCAGCAAACCATTGTAAATTACGAATACGCCCGTGGACTGTTGCATAAATCAGAAAATGAGGCACTTAATATCTGCTTTGTAAATCACAAATTATATAAAAATACGTATTCTGGTTTATTTAGTGACAAAGAAAATGACCGTTTGAAAGAACTACGTCACAGTTCGCTTTTCAGTATGGTGGAGCAGATTATTTCGCTTTTCGATATAGGGAGTTGGCACAACGAAGCTGTTTTTGTTCAGGCTTTTCAGGATGTGGTTTTTCGCTACACTACCGGAAAAACTCTCGATTTGAATAGTTTCCTTAACTGGTGGAAGAAAAATGGCACAAAACAATGTATTTCCACACCCGACAATCAAAGTGCAATGCGGATTATGACCGTTCATAAATCGAAAGGTCTTGACTTCAAGGTAGTTATAATGCCATTTTGCGACTGGAAACTGGACAGTAATATGCGTAATATCCTGTGGTGTGAACCTACAGTTTCCCCGTTCAACGAATTACCCTTATTGCCAATCGAATATAGTTCTAAGTTAGGACAATCTATTTTTGCAGAAAGCTATTTCGACGAACAAATGCATTTGTTTATCGACAGCCTGAACATTGCTTATGTGGCCTTTACACGAGCTAAACATGAATTAATCTGCATGTCACCTGCTCCCAAAAAAGAGCCTGAAAGCCTTGATAAGATTAATTCGTTGTCAACCCTGCTTACAGCATGTTTTAATGTAGAAACACCCGGTATGGATACTGAAATAATTCCACTATCGAAAAACTACAATCAGGCTTCAAAAGTTTTTGAGTTGGGAGAAACCTCTAAGGTTATCAATAATGATTCAGGTTACACTAATAAAAATGAGAAAATCAGCAATTATCCATCTTTAAACAGCATGGATCGGTTAAAAATCCGCCACCAAAGCCTTGATTATCTCTTGGAAAAACAAAATCTGACAGAAAGCAGGCTTAACTATGGAATCATCATGCATGATATTCTTCGGCAAATTACCGTAAAAGCGAATCAAGTTGCGGCTATTGCAGCAATGATTCGTGAAGGTCGTATAAGCGAATCGGAAAGTTTAACCGTGGAACAAGAAATGAATAAATTCTGGCAAATACCCGGAACAGAAGACTGGTTTGCTGATGATGTCAGGGTACTTAATGAAACAACTATCCTTACTCCAACTGGAGATCAATATAGACCAGATCGTGTAATAATAAATGATAATTCAGCAACTGTTATTGATTACAAATTTGGCGATACAGAACGAAAATCACACTTACAACAAGTAAAACAATACATGAATTTGATAGCCGAAATGGGCTACCAAACGAATGGTTTTATTTGTTATGTAAGCCTCGAAAAAGTAGTTGTTGTGTAATGTTTTTTGCCTAACTATTTCCTATATCCATATACCACCCAAATAATTAACGTATAGCCTGAATTTATATAGTAACTTGCTAATATAATGAAAAATAGACTATAATTAAGTCTTTTTCATAAGGATATGATAAATGCATCATTTTTAGTTACTAATTGTAAGTCAAAGACCAAAAACAGTATATTATTGCTGAAAAAATTCTTTAATGGCTGTGTTTTTGCTCAATTTTATAACTTTTTAGTCTGTTTATTGAGTTAAATATTACTCCTTTATTAAAATATTGTGTTAATCATTATTTTCTTTTTATTTTATTTACAAATACTAAATTGAGCGTTAAAAAATGGGGTTGTTATAAAATAAATATCTTTAAATCAATGTATAACGAAATATTATCCGGTTTAAATAAACTACATAAAAACATCATTTTTGCCATTATTTTAAATTTTACCTACAGAATGAAATAAAAATTCTGCATATTTTTTCTTTTTATCATCAAAAACACTTGTTTTTTAATTATTAATACTTTATTTTTGCCTGTCGATAAAGTGAACTTTCTTTAAAAAAAATCAAATTAAAGAAGATTAATAAACAAAATGTTAAATTTATGAGAAAACTAACGTTCTTATTGGCTTGCCTGATAATGGTAAGCGTAGGTGTGGTTAATGCTCAGTCAAAATCTGTTTCGGGAAAAGTTTTTTCCGCGGATGACGGGCAACCTATTATTGGTGCTACTGTAAAGGTTAAAGGCACAACTGTTGGTACAATTACCGGTGCAACAGGCGAGTTTAAAATCAATGTACAGAGTAATGCTAAAAACTTGGTCATATCCTATGTAGGTATGAAGACTATTGAGGTTGATGCAAAAAACAACATGGTTGTTAGATTAGAAGCTGACACAAGGCAAATGGATGAAGTTGTAGTTGTAGCTACCGCTCTTGGTATTAAACGACAAGAGAGGGAAATTGGTTACGCAGCCACAACAATTAAAGACAAATTTATTACTCAGGCCAATTCTACAAATGTACAGCAGGCTTTGAATGGTAAAATTTCGGGTTTAAATATTACAACTACAAATAGTGGTGTATTTGAAGATTCTAAAATTAATATTCGTGGTATTCGTTCTCTAACCGGGAATAACCAACCAATGCTTGTTTTAGATGGCTCTCCTGTAAATTTGAGTTATCTTTCTTCTATTTCTCCGGAAGATGTGCAAGACATTACTGTACTGAAAAGTGCTGCCTCAGCTGCATTATACGGCCCTGACGCTGTAAACGGTGTAATTTTGGTTACTACTAAAAGAGGTGATACTGATAAAACTCAGGTTTCAATAACATCATCTGTTCAGATGAGTAGAGTTGCCTATTTCCCTCAAATGCAAAAAGAATTTGGTGCAGGCGCGGGTGAAACTCAGGATTTATATGGTAATTATGGATATGTTCCTTATGAAAACCAAATGTATGGCCCTCGTTTTGATGGTTCAATGCAACCGATTGGAATTGTAAATGAACAAGGAAATCAACAAATGGGTCTTTATAATAATAGTCATTATCAGGACAAACTTGATTTCTACAATACCGGTGTTACATTCCAAAATGCAATTTCATTATCAAGTAAAGACTTCTTTTTAAGTGTTACCAATGCAGATATTAAAGGATTGATGCCTGGTGATAAAAATAATAGAACTACTTTACGTTTTAATTCAGGGAAGGAGTATAAAAACTTATCAGTACATTATAATGTGAATTATACACATTCTAATTATGATGTTGTAAATGAAGGTGGAATGCCTGACTTGACCCAAAGTTCTTATACAGGAAGTATCTTCTCTCAAATTCTTCAAATTCCTAATAACGTGCCATTTCTGACATATAAAGATCCAAATACAGAATGGGGCAGATACGATAATTATTTCAACGAATTTGCTATAAATCCTTGGTGGATACTTAAGAATTTAAGGTCACTGGGGACTTCACATGAATTAACCGGCAATATTGATGTAAATTATAAATTTGCTAAGTGGTTGAAAGCTACTGTTAAAGCAAGTTCATCAATGTCAGTTAACTCATTGAAGAATACAACCTCTCCAATTAGTGTTTCTGATTGGACATTGAACAAGAAAAAACGTGATGCCACTAGTTACCACAACCAACCGGGTATAGTCTTTACAGATCAATATACAAAAAGTAGAGTTGACTTAGATGCTTTCTTAAGTGGTGAAGTTGATAAAAATGATTTCAATTTCAAGTATTTAGCTGGAGGTAGCGTTCGTGAAACCGATTATGCTGATGTTGCTGTAGGTGGGAATGACTTATTGGTTAATGATTTATATAATGTTTCTGTACGTTCGGGTGATGCAAAAGTATTAGCCACTTTAAATGAATCTTCAAACAATTTTTACAACTCAAGCGTTAGAACAAGACTTGTATCTGCTTATGGTAACTTAACTATCGGATACAAAAAATTGGCATATATTGATTTAACAGGTCGTAATGATTGGGACAGTAGACTCAATGCAAACAACAGATCATTCTTTTATCCGGGAGTAAGTGCTTCTGTAATTATGTCCGACCTTTTCCCTATGTTAAAAGACAAATCAGTCAACTATTTTAAACTTAGAGGTGCATGGAATAAATCGGGTAACGTAAATATTGGTGCTTATTCAACCCAACCCACTTATCCACTTGGAACAGGTTTCCCTTTTGGAAATGTTGGAGGTTTAACTGCTGGTGATAGAATTCCAAGTCTGGAATTGCAACCTGAATTTGTTACAACTTCAGAAATAGGTGCTGAATTCAGATTAATGGATAACGATCGCCTTGGTTTTGAAATTTCTTACTTTAATCAACAATGTGATAATCAAATTTTAAGTGTATCTCAATCCTGGGCAACTGGATACCCTGTAGCATTAACGAATGCAGCAAGCTTCAGAAATTATGGTGTGGAAATGGATTTAACTTTAACTCCACTTATTAAAATTGGAGATGGAGACTTTAATCTTAAAGTAAATGCTACTTATAATGAAAACCAAGTTACAGCAACTCAAGGTAATTTACCTGTAGTTTTAGATGGAACCAGTGGTTTTATTCAGGGAGCAGCAAGTAATCCTACTGTAAACAATATAGCTGTAGTAGGTCAACCTGCATTTGCGTTCCAAATGACAGATTATAACAGAGATCCTTCTGGTAAAGTAATTGTTGATGCTACTACAGGTAATCCTTCATTAGCTACTGATTTAGTAGTAAAAGGAAGAACTCAACCATTGTGGATAATTGGTATATCTCCTTCCTATAATATAGGTGCATTTAGTGTTTCTATGACTTGGGATTATAAAGGTGGTAATAACTTCTATGCTGGTTTAGGACCTGATATGGATTTCTCCGGAATTTCTGCCCGTTCTGCTGAATTTGGTCGTCAACGTTTTGTATTTCCGAATTCTGTATATAGATCGGGTGGAACAGATGCGAATCCAGTGTATTCACCAAATACTAATATCTTAGTATCTGACGGAAATTATGGTTTTTGGACTGGTAAAACTACAAATACCGGTATTGCTACCAACTATTATGCAAGTGCTGCTGCATGGAGATTACGTGAATTGAACATTTCATATAACTTACCATCTAAATTCCTAAAAAACAATGCCAGCTTTCTTAAAAAAGCTACCTTAAGTTTAGTAGGTAAAAATTTATTGATGTTCCTTCCAAAATCAAACCAATGGGGCGATCCAGAGTTTAACTATACTGCAACTGGTAATGTTCTTGGTATTAGTAGTGCATATCAAACTCCGGCTTCACGATTCTATGGAGCAACTATTAATGTTCAGTTTTAATTAATTATTAATTATTGAAAATATGAAAAAAATTAAAAATATAATAAAGTTGTCGCTTTTAGCTGTTGTAATTACAACGAGCTCGTGTAGTGACTTTTTAGATATAAATAAAGATCCAAACCGCGTAACAGACTCTAATGTTACCCCGGAATTGATTTTTACGCAAGCAGAAAATGCAATAGGTACAAGACAAGCTACACGTTTTGTATTTATGAACAACTGGATGGGCTATTGGGCTCGTTCTGGTACTTTTATTGTGGAACAAGAAGAAACCACTTATAAAGTAACAAGTACATTTACGGAAGGTAATTGGGATCAGGCATACAATATCTTATTTGATTTGTACAAGGTAAAAAACCTGGCATTAACTGCAAAAGATTCAGTTTTGGCAGGTTCCTCAATAATCTTGTCTGTCAAACTTTGGCAGGAAACTGTGGATCAATTTGGTGCCATTCCATATACTCAGACATTTGATCATTTAAAATATCCAACACCTGTTTATGATCGGGCAGATTCAATTTATGCTGACCTAGTTGTACAATTGGATAAAGCAATTTCATATTTGCAAGCTACACCAAAACCTTCATTTGCAAAAGCGGATATGATTTTTGCCAGAGGGGACGCTAAAATGGATGTAGTGCCCATGTGGATAAAATTGGCTAACACCATCAAATTAAGAATATTCTTACGTCAATCTGAAAAAGGCGTTAATGGATCACCATTTACACCAACAACAGCCCAAATTGCAAAAATATCTGCTGATGGTGGATTTTTAGGAGCTGGCGAGAATGTTGCAGTGAATCCGGGTTATTCCAACCAAACAGACAAACAAAATCCATTTTATGCTGCTTTTGGTTTTACTCCATCTGGTTCTGCGGCTAGTACAAATAACAAAGCAAATGCTTATTATTACAATCTTATTAGCGATGATCGATATGCTCAATTTTATGCAACACCTGTTACTCCAACTTATTATGGAGCATTGAATGGAAACAAAGTTCCCGGTGGAAGCCAAATTGGAGGAACTGATATTGGTCCCGGTTTAGCCGTCTCGTCAACACAAGATCAATGGATTTTACCATCATTTGAAAGCCTTTTCTTCCAAGCTGAAGCAATTGCAAGAGGTTGGATTACAGGAGATGTTAAGGCTACTTATGAGTCTGCAATTACAGAATCGTTTGTTTGGCTTGGTGTTCCTGATGCAGTTAATGATGCAAAAGCGTCACTAGCTGATGCAACTCTTGGTTTGAGTTGGGATCTAAATGCTGGTACTACTCCAGCTGCTCAAGTTGAGTTTATTGCATATAATAAATATCTTTCATTAAACGGTATCGATGCTATGGAAGAATGGGCAGATTTGAGACGTGGGGTATTAGTTTTACCTGCCGGATATTTGTCGTACAACGCTGTAAGAGCGACTCATTTGCCTTATGTATTGCCATATCCACAAACCGAGGTAACTGTAAACAAAGCAAATTTGCCAACCAGAACAGGAGATCAACTTTTTACTGAAAAACTATTCTGGCAACCTTGATAATTTATTAATTAAATGTTACAGTTTATTGAATGACTGTTTTGGTAAACTGTAACATCTTTATTAACTACAAAAAAATATGAATATGAAAAAAATATTTTATAAAATTTTTCTTATCCTGGCGGTTGCTTTTTTAACAACACTGACTGGATGTTTGAACGATAGTGACTATGATAATGGGATTAATGGGATAAAACCAGGCGTTCAAGACTTTGTAGAAGTTCACTTAACTTCGGGTAATAATAGCAACATGATAAACGAAGCATACGATAATGCAACATCAGATCAAATTGAATCGGTTGTGCCAATTATTTTAACTTCAGGTCCGGCAAAAAGTGATTTGACAGTTGACTTTATTCAGTTGACTCCTTCAAATTCTACAGTGATTGACTCGATGGTTAATAATTTACATGATGTAACTGGAAAGAAAATTGATAATTTTAATTATCCTCCAGCAGATAAATTTGCAATAGCTAATCCAGATAATAAGGTAGTTATACCTAAAGATTCTAGTAAGGGTTACATTAAAATTAAAATAAAGCCAATAGATTATTTTGGAAAGAGCTGGGTAATGGGCTTTAAGATTACTGGAGTTAGTAATGCTAATTATACTGTTAGCAATTTAAACGTCGGTATAGTTAAGTTTAATATTAAGAACGAATGGGATGCAGATTATATTTGTAATGGTTATCGCATTAGACCAGGTAATCCAACCGAACCAGTAGATGAAAACGAAGTAAGACACCTAAGTACTATTAATCTTACTACAGTTCAGGATCCTAAATTTGGCAACTATTCAACTTATCAGGTTAATGTTGAAGTTACAACAAACACTATGATAGTAGGAGGTGTAACCTGCTATAAAGTAATTGCAACACCGGTAAATGATGCTGGTGGAGTAGTTGGAGGTATGTATACAACATGGACAGGTGATGCTAATTCTTCACCTAAACCACCGGTAAATCCAACAGAGATTAACTACTACAATCCGGTAACGAAAACTTTTGTTTTGAATTGTTTTTATACAAGTTCAAAAAATCGTATAATGTACGAAGTGTTAAAAAGAAAATAGGAACCTAATTAATTTCTTGTATATAAAAAGAGCTTCTCATTTTGAGAAGCTCTTTTTATATACAAGAAAAAATAAACAGTTAATCCTTTACTCTTCCAACGTACTTAAATCACCATCTGGCAATCCTAACGCACGGGCTTTCAGTACACGGCGCATAATTTTCCCGCTTCGGGTTTTGGGTAATTGGTCTACAATAGTTATAGCCTCCGGTTTGGCAATTGGTCCCATGTGCGTCACCATGTGGTTTATAAGGTCGTGTTCCATTTCCAGACTTGCTTCGTAGCCGTTTCGAAGAATGGCAAAAATATGAATGCAATTTCCTTTTACCGCATGTGGTAAAGCGATTGCAGCCGATTCCGCAATTGCCGGATGACTAATCATAACGCTCTCAATTTCGGCACTTCCAAGGCGGTAACCGCTCACTTTAATTACATCATCTGTACGTCCGATAATCCAGAAATAGCCATCTTCATCTTTTTTGGCTGAGTCGCCGGTGAGATACCAGCCTTGTTTCTTGTATTTCGACCAGTAAATATCGAGATAACGATCAGGATCTTTGAAAATTCCGGCTGTCATTCCCGGCCAGGGCGATTTAATCACTAGGGTTCCTTCCTCACCTGCTTTCACATCATTACCTTCGTCATCAACAATTGAAATTTCGTTCCCAAAAAAAGGTTTTGTTCCCGAACCGGGTTTCAGTGGCGTTATTGGCAGCGGCGTAATCATAAAACCACCTGTTTCAGTTTGCCACCATGTATCCATTATCGGACATTTGCTGTTCCCTATAACTTCGTGATACCATCGCCATGCCTCAGGATTAATAGGCTCACCTACAGAACCCAGCAATCTCAACGAACTCAAATCATTACGGTTAGGCCATGAATCGCCAAAACGCATCAAACCACGAATAGCTGTTGGCGACGTGTATAAAATATTGATGCCGTAGCGTTCCACCATTTTCCACCAACGGTCAGGATAGGGATAGGTTGGTGCTCCTTCGTACATGATAATGGTGGCGCCGTTCATTAATGGTCCGTACACTATATAACTATGACCGGTAATCCAACCCGGATCAGCTGCACACCAGTAACGGTCGTCGGGTTTAATATCGAACACCATGCGGTGCGTGGTAGAAGTGTAAACGCTGTAACCGGCATGGGTATGAATCATCGCTTTGGGGCGACCTGTAGAACCTGAAGTATAGAGCAAGAACAAAGTATCATCCGCCTCCATCACTTCCGTATCGCATTTTGAAGCTGCAATTGGCAAGGCAGCCAAATCGTGATACCAGTAATCACGACCGTTTTCCATATACACTTCCACATTGGTTCGTTTCACTGTAATGCAAATTTCCATGGTAGGCGAAAGTTCCATGGCTTTGTTAACTACCGATTTCATTTCCACTACTTTACCCCGACGAAAACCACCATCGGCAGTAATTACCACACGACTATTAGCATCGTTGATGCGGTCGGCAAGCGCTTCATGGCTGAAACCACCATACACCACGCTGTGAATGGCTCCAATTTTGGCACAAGCCAGCATGGCAAAAATCTGTTCAGGAATCTGAGGCATGTAAATGGTTACCACATCGCCTTTTTTTACGCCCATACTTTTCAGAATATTGGCAAACTGGGACACTTCACGATTCAATGCATGGTACGAGAATGAACGAACATCGCCGGGTTCACCTTCCCATATAAGTGCCAATTTATTACGTACTTCGGTATGTTGATGGCGGTCAATGGCATTATGAACGATGTTGGTCTGTGCACCTGCAAACCATTTGTAAAACGGTGGATTAGAGTCGTCTATTACCTTATCCCACTTTTTGTACCACGAAAGTTTATCGGCCTGTTCAGCCCAGAATTGCTCTCGGTTTTCAATCGAAAATTGGTATAACTTGTCATACTCTTTGATATTAGCCTGATCGATTACTTCCTGAGAAGGCGGGTAAATTTTTTTCTCTGTTGGATTACTCATGTATTGATTTTTTAAGTATTAAATGATTCGTTGTTTGTTTCTATTCTTGAAAAACAAAATTAAATCTGATTAATAAAACAATCATACTTAAACTATTGTTTACTTTCAATTTATAATAAATCTAAACGAATTACTTAAATATTTCTTTAATAGAAATTATATTTATTACATACATTAATAATATTGGCATTTGCGAATTTCAAAGCCTTTTCGACATACAGTCAATTCAGATTTTGATTCACACTAATATTTGTATTAGGTATTATACAAGTTGTATATATTTGATTAATGGTATTTTACATTTCAAAACAAAGAAATGGAACGCTGATTTAGCAGATTTCAGCTGATAAAAATAAATACTGATCAATAAACGGATTTTAACACCGATAAATCGGTGCTGATTTAAATATCGAAGTCTTTATCCTACCCGATTTATCGGGGACAAAATCCGTTTCAAATCCGCTATGTCAGTGTAATGCCGTCAAGTCGGCATCTTCGATCAGCGTTCAATTCTTAAAATAGTTGAACTTATATAATGTCTATTAATATGGCAAAATATCGGCAATAAAAAAGCCGGCAAACTGAAGTATTCAGTTTGCCGGCATTATTAAATAAGCAAGTATTTCTATGCCTTATAGAGTCTTTCTAACTTCTGTTTCTTCGTAACTTTCAATCATATCACCCACACGTATATCGTTGTAGTTTTTGATATTCAAACCACATTCGTAGTTTGTACTAACTTCTTTTACATCTTCTTTGAAACGTTTCAACGAATCCAGTTCACCCGAATAAACAACAATACCATCACGGATAATCCTGATTTTATTGCTACGTTTAATTTTTCCTTCGCGAACAAGACATCCGGCAACAGTTCCCACTTTCGTAATTTTGAATACCTCGATAATTTCAACTGTAGCCGTAATTTCTTCTTTAATTTCAGGAGATAACATACCTTCCATAGCCGATTTGATTTCTTCAATCGCATCGTAAATAATGGAGTATAAGCGGATGTCAATTTCTTCTTTATCAGCCATTTTACGGGCAGTAGATGTTGGACGAACCTGGAATCCACAAATAATAGCATTCGAAGCTGCAGCCAACATAATATCCGAATCGGAAATTGCACCCACCGCTTTGTGAATTACATTCACCTGAATATTTTCGGTAGAAAGTTTCAATAATGAATCTGCCAACGCTTCAACCGAGCCGTCCACATCGCCTTTTACTATGATATTCAACTCTTTGAAATCGCCAAGGGCAATACGTCGACCTAACTCATCGAGTGTAAAGTGCTTCTTGGTACGCAGACTTTGCTCGCGTTGTAATTGTTCGCGTTTGTTGGCAACCTGTCGCGCTTCCTGTTCGGATGCCATTACATTAAAATTGTCACCTGCTTGTGGTGCTCCATTTAAACCAAGAATCAATGCAGGTTCTGCCGGTTTAATTTCGGTAATACGCTGATTACGCTCGTTGAACATGGCTTTTACCTTTCCAAAATAGGTACCGGCTAATACGACATCGCCCTGACGAAGTGTTCCGTTTTCAACCAAAACTGTCGAAACATAACCACGACCTTTATCAAGCGTAGATTCAATAACAGAACCGATTGCACGTTTATTCGGATTGGCTTTCAGCTCAAGAAGTTCAGCCTCGAGCAATACTTTTTCAAGCAATTCAGCAATGCCATCGCCTTTTTTTGCTGATATATCCTGCGATTGGTATTTTCCACCCCAGTCTTCAACCAGGTAATTCATTTGAGCCAGTGTTTCCTTGATTTTTTCAGGATTCGCACCGGGTTTATCCACTTTATTGATTGCAAAAATCATTGGAACATTAGCAGCAGCAGCGTGATTAATCGCCTCAATGGTTTGCGGCATCACATTATCATCAGCAGCTACAATAATAATGGCAATATCGGTTACTTTAGCACCACGTGCACGCATGGCGGTAAACGCTTCGTGACCCGGTGTATCAAGGAATGTAATTCGTTGTCCGTTTTCGAGCTTCACATTGTATGCGCCAATATGCTGAGTAATACCTCCGGCTTCACCTGCTATTACATTGGCTTTACGAATATAATCGAGCAACGAAGTTTTACCGTGGTCAACGTGACCCATCACAGTTACAATTGGTGCGCGCGGCAGTAAATCAGCTTCGGTATCTACTTCTTCTTCACCAATGGCTTCTATCACATCAGCACTTACATATTCTGTACTGAAACCAAATTCTTCAGCCACTATATTGATTGTTTCAGCATCCAGTCGTTGATTGATAGAAACCATCAACCCGATATTCATACAAGTTGCAATAACCTGATTTACACTCACATCCATCATCACGGCCAATTCGCTGGCTGTTACAAATTCAGTAAGTTTTATTACGCTTTCATCATCGCGTTCGCGTTGAGCTTGTTCCTGTTGACGAGCACTAACATTATCGCGTTTATCACGACGATATTTCGAGCCTTTTCCTTTTTTATTAGCACCCGAAAGACGAGCGAGCGTTTCTTTTATTTGTTTCTGTACATCCTCCTCGTTAACAACCGTTTTAATTGGACGTTTCGCTCCATTCTTATTTGGTTTAGCTCCACCAACACCCGCACCTCCAGTTGTACCAGGAGTGACTTTTTTGGGTTGTGCAAATCCCTGAACATTAGTTTGAGCAGCTTTTGTAATATCAATTTTTTGACTTGAGAAGCGTTCACGCTTTTTCTTCGGATGTACTGAATCTGAAGTGGATGCAGTACCGCCAAGAACTAACTTCTTGTCATTTACCGGCGGTTTTTTGCTGTCTGAAAATACTTTATTTTTTTCCTCGCGTTCTTTGCGTTTTTGTTCTTTTGTTTTAGCTTTTGGACGTGTGCTTTGATTCAATAAGTCTAAATCAATGGTTCCTACCACCACTGGCGAAACATCACTAATCGGTTTTCCTAATGTAAAAATAACCTCTTCCTCAACTTCAACCTTCTTAACTATTTCTACAATTGGTTTCTCCTGAACTTTTTCTACAGGTTTTTCAATCTGTACAGGTTCTTCTTTTATTTCAACTTTTGGAGAAACCTGTACTTTTTCATGTTGATTTTCTAAAACCTTAGGTTCTGGTTTTACTTCAGGTACAGGTACTTCCTTTACAGATTCCTGTTTAGGCGCTTCTACCACTTTAGGCTCTTCTACCTTTACTGGTTCCGGTTTCTCAATAACAGGTTTCGGAGCTTCCTTGATTGTCTCCTGCTGAACTTTTTCAATTGATTTCTTCGGTGCAATTGGTTTTTCAGTAGTGCTGAGGTCGATATGCCCAACAGATGTAAAATGAGGTAATTTATCTTCGGGAACAGAAACGGGAATGGTTTCAACCTTTTTCTCAACCGGTTTTGGCTGATTGCTGTAACCTTCGATAGCTACTGACGGAGCCTTTTCTTTCAACGAACGTTCCTGACTTAATCGCTCCGATTCCAGTTTCAGAGCCATATCCTTGTTAAACTCCTTGGCAAGTATAAGGAATAAATCATCCTCTAATTTCAGGTTAGGATCCTGTGGAAATTTATGACCTTTTTTTGCTAAAAATTCTATAGCGGTATGCATACCGACATTCAAATCTTTACAGGCTTTACTTAATCTTATGGGCATATATTTTTGATATTTTTGCGTTTGATGTTTAGTGTTCCGTGTTTATTTTCAGAGTTTCACCATTTTCTATTCAACACGAAACGTGAAACTTTAAACGAGAAACGAAATCATTCTTCGTCTTCAAATTCAGTAGCCAGAATAGCCAACACTTCATCAATGGTTTCTTCTTCCAGATCGGTACGGGTAATCAAATCCTGACGAGAAATATTTAGGACACTCTTGGCGGTATCGCAACCAATTGCTTTGAGCGCATCAATAACCCATTGATCAATTTCGTCGCTGAATTCATCTAAGTAAATATCTTCTGTATCTTCATTTTCATCCATTTCGCGGAATACGTCAAGTGTATAACCTGTCAGCATACCGGCCAGTTTGATATTCAACCCTCCTTTACCAATTGCCTGAGAAACTTCTTCGGGTTTCAGGTAAATTTCCGCTTTCTTATCCACTTCGTTCAGACGTATAGAAGATATTTTTGCAGGGCTTAACGATCTGGAAATAAACAGACTAAGATTGTTTGTGTAATTTATTACATCAATATTTTCGTTGCGCAACTCGCGAACAATTCCGTGAATACGTGAACCTTTAACCCCAACACAAGCTCCAACCGGATCAATACGGTCATCGTAGGATTCTACAGCCACTTTAGCGCGTTCGCCGGGAATGCGTGCAATTTTCTTAACAGTAATCAACCCTTCATGAATTTCAGGCACTTCCAGTTCAAACAGTCTTTCAAGAAAAACAGGAGAAATACGCGAAAGAATAATCTTTGGGTTATTATTTTTATTTTCAACCATGGCCACCACAGCACGAACAGTGTCACCTTTGCGGTAAAAGTCGGTTGGAATTTGTTCAGATTTAGGCAAATAAAGTTCGTTACCTTCATCATCAATCAGAAGCATTTCTTTCTTCCAGATTTGGTACAATTCGGCACTTACTATCTGACCAACCATTTCACTGTACTTTGTAAATACGTTGTCTTTCTGAAGTTCCAGAATTTTTGAAGAAAGTGTTTGACGCAAGGTAAGGATAGCCCGACGACCAAAACCCATAAAGTCAACTGTTTCTGTCACTTCTTCACCGATTTCAAAGTCTTCATCAATTTTATATGCTTCTGTGAGTGAAATTTCAAGATTCGGATCCTGAAGATCTTCATCGGCAACAATCGTACGATTGCGATAAATTTCAAAGTCACCTTTATCAGGATTGATAATCACATCATAATTTTCGTCTGTTCCAAACAATTTTGTTATCACATTGCGGAATGACTCTTCCATTACACTAATTAAAGTACTTCTATCGATGCTTTTTAGTTCTTTAAATTCCGAAAAAGTATCAATTAAGCTAACTGTTTCTTTTTTGCTCATGACTTATTTGAATCTAATAATATATTTTGTATGTTTTATTTCTTCGTATTTAAACGTAATATGCTCTATCACTGTTACTTTACGTTTTGAACCTTCTGATTTTTCTGTTCTTTCAATCTCGAGTTCAAAATCACTTTCATTTGCAGCAGTCAGAATGCCACTTAACTTTTTTCCGGTTTTGGTTAGTACTTCTACCTCATTTCCGAAATTTTTTTCGTACTGTTTCAGCACTTTGAACGGTTCTGTAAGTCCTGCTGAACTGACTTCTAATTCATAATCTTCAACTTCACGGTCAAATTGAGTTTCAATATGTTTATTTAGCTCGGCACAAAAGTCGATGGAAACACCATCAAAAGAATCAATTTCTACTGAAATCCGATTATCAGGAGTGATTTTTACGTCCACCAAATAATAGTTTGTTTCAATAAGATAATTTTCAACTATCTGATTTATAGCGTCTTTTAAAATCATATTTAGGTTATAACAACAAACGAGGGGACTGTTGTCCCCTCCTCCATATTCTATTTCGTGTGCAAAAGTACAAAATAAATCTTTATAACACAAAGATTTATCAATAAATATTCAATCAACTACTGATTTTGATTCTTTGATTTGAGGGATGGCAAATTCCGTTTCAAACAAAACCTGCTTATTAAATGTAGAGGTCTTTATATACAATGGTTCGTTACAAAAAGTAATATAGTACTGATTACTATATATTTAAGAAGCGAAATTTAACTATGTATAGCTATACTCAAAACAAATAGTAAACGCAAAGCCGCTAAGTTTTAAATGCCTTATATTCAATAACAAGTGAAAGAACGCTAAGACAAAAACTTTCAGTTTTTCTTTGCGACTTTGCACCTTTGCGTTAAATAAAACATTTTTTATAACGAACCATTGTATATATAATCCACTCAAATAATTGAATATTAATCAAATTGATAGTGGCAACCTAATAAGAGGTGGAAAATTCACACTTTCCACCTCTTTCCATTGTAAACAAATAAATTAGTTTTTCAATTAATATCAAGGGAAACCTATTAACTATAACTAATTTAAAAACACTCTATTTAATAACTGAAAGATACTATTTTATATAATATCAATACTTAGAAAACTTTACAGTTCTTTCTCCATTTGCGTCTTTCACTGTAATGATATACAATCCTTGTGGAAATCCACTTACATTCAATTTTCTTTGATCTGTTTGAGTTTTCATTATTATTTTACCGGTAATATCTGTAATTTTTATTGATGAATTACCTGTAAAATTTGAAATATAAATATAATCTGAGGTCGGATTTGGATAAATTTCCAATTGATTTTTTGATATATCACTCAAACCTGTTTTTAAGTTTCCTAAGGTTGCAATAAAAGTGTTAGTACCACCAAGTTTATTTATGGTAGAATTTCCTATTGCTAAAGCAGTTCCAGCATAACCACCAAAGCTAAGAACATCTTCATTATATACGCTTATCCCATAACTAATATATGAATCCCCTTGGACCGTTTTTATCCATTTATATTCCCCATTGGAGTTGAATTTTGCAATGAAAAAATCATTGGTTCCTTGTGCTGTGAAATTGTTGTTATCTATGTTTATAGTTGATTTGAATTGACCACCTACATAAACATTTCCATTAGCATCATAATCAAGCAAATCTCCATAATTAAACGCATAAGCCGATTCATAAACTGCTTTTGCCCAAGTAACATCACCCGATGTATTAATTTTGGTAAGGAAATAGGAATAATCTTGATTCACACTAAATGGATTAACCAAAACATTGTTTCCAAATTTTGCATTATTAGGACACCAACCCCAAATGTAAGTATTGCCTGAATTATCCGTTTTTATTTGACAAGGCCAACCATCGGTATATTGAGAATTATCTACACCTCCATAGGTCTTTACCCATAAAGCATTTCCATTTGGATCAAACTTAATCAATGCTGTAGAACCATCTGTCACGGTTTGACTAAGGGTTAAACCACCAATTTGAACTGATGTAACAGGGATATTGTCTAAATGAACCTCGCTTGATAAATAAATATTGTCGTTACCATCAGTTGAAATTAGTGCGATATAATATGATGCCATATCAAATGACTTCTCCCATAATTTAGCACCCTGAGAATCAAATTTAATTATGTAATTGGCTGGACTGTCAACTCCGGAAACAAGCACATTACCTGAATGATCAGTTGCGATGGAAATGCTATTATATATATCTTTACCTCGATTATATTTTGATGCCCAAATCAAATCGCCTGAAGAATTAAATTTAGCAACATATCCTTCGTATCCGGTATTTGTTGTTGTTAATGTTTGAGTATCTACAATGTTTAATTGTGAATAGAATAGTCCTGTTAAAAGTATATTATTGTCTTTATCTAATGTAAATACTGTTCCAAAGTTATTTGCAGCTATTTCACTAATAAATCTACTCCAAACTTTTTGTCCATTAATATCAAATTTCGCTATAAAAGTAGTAGTGGTGTTATTTGAAATCGTAGTCCCGAAAAAGTTTGTTTTGCCAATTGTTGTACCATATATATATGTATTCCCGGCTGAATCATGTTTTGTTCTTCTTATTTCTATATTTCCTGAAAAACTTTGAGAGCTTGATTTTTTCCAATCAATAATAAAATTATTACTGTATTGTTTTACTGAGAAATCACCATAGCTGAAACTGCCTTCATAATTATAAGTTTCTCCAATTAAAATTTTCCCCGTTGGGGTGATAGTTGTGTTGCTTCCATCAGAATAACTTAACAGATAACTACTTGTGGCAATACCAACAGAATCGAATTTGATTATGTATTGTCCTTCGTTTGGATTTATCGAAACTGTTCCATAATTAATCGGTGCTTTTAAAGAACCATATTCATAAACATTGCCCAAATTATCCTGATATAATTTATAAGAAAATAAGAAATCATTAACTAAAAAACTTGTAGGATTGGTCATGCTACTTGTTTTAGACCATGAAAACTCAAAATTTTCGTTACATTTTGCCAGATAAGTATAATAACTTGTAGAAGTGTTAGTAATAATCATGGTGCCCAGTTCCAGATTTTTTCTATAAAAACCGGCTATAAGCAATTTTCCCTTATTGTCAATTTGAATATCACTTACACTTGAGCCATACGAAGTGGTTGATCCTTTTACCAAAAATGAATTAGTGAAATTTCCATTAAAGTCTGCTTTCAATATTACTCCATTATAGGTCCCACCTAATGAAGTGAGTGAAATAGTACCAAAATTTGTAGTCCCAGCTAAAATTACTCCACCAATAAAGAGAGATGAACCATTGGTAGCTATTGCCTGAAGTGTTTTATCGGCATAAGTTTGTTCCCACAATTTTAGTCCATTTGCATCAAATTTAATAAATTTAGTAGATTTGCTTATCAGATAAATATTAGATTGCGAATCAATAACAAACTTATTATTCACACCTGTTCCTGTAGAATAGAAAGAAGTTGCCCAGATTCCATTTCCATTTCCATCGAATTTTGCGATAAACCCATTATCGCCGGAAATTGAACTTATTGTTATATTTCCAATAGTTAAGGAACCATCTAAGTAACCCACTACATATACATTACCGTTGTTATCAGATTTTATAGTATATCCATACACTGTACCCTTTATTTGAGCATTAAATTGCTTCTTCCATACTACTTTTCCACCATTCGCTAATTTCACTAATAACATATCACGATATCCAACACTTGTCAGTTTTGTACTATCAAAAACAACTGAACCCGATATACCTGCTACAACATACTCATATAAATTATCTGCACTAACGGCATTAATTCTTTGAATCCCAAAATTATTTGATTGAATTACCCTACCCCAATCAGGTGATTGAGAGTAAACACCAGTAGTAATAACCAGAAAAACTAGAATTAAAAATTTGTAAAAATTATTTTCTTTCATATTATTCATAATTTATTTATTTTGCCTACTCATAAAGCTTTTCGGCATCCGCTCCCTACTCTTTTTCTGATTTTCGGGTTGTTCAGTTTTTATTTTTTTGTTTTGTAGAGACGCAAAATGTTGCGTCCCTACATGAACAATCATCATTTTGTAAACAAACACTTTAGTTTTTCACTAACTTCTTTTCAATTATTCCTTCGGCAGTACTTATCCTTATCATATAAATTCCTTTTGCTAAAGTACCTACAGAAATGGTTTCCTTATCGGTAAATGCTTTGGAAAGCACCAGTTTACCATCAATGCCAAACACATTTAGGTTGGCTTTGCCTTCAATTCCTTTAATTTGAATGTGGGAAGTGGTAGGGTTGGGATAAACAGCGACATTTGCATCTGCCATTTTCAGACTGTTAACTCCGGCAAGAACGGTACGATAATAATTATAGGTGCTATCACCTCTTGATATTGCTACACCAGCAAGGTCCCAGTCTTTACTTGATTGATTAATTATAAAACTATTGGCATCATACTTTAAATTAGTCTGAGATGATTTAACCCAAGTGCTACCGTTCCAGTTTTGATAATTACTACTTGTCATATTTTTATTTGCATCGAAGGTAATGGTATATTTACATGAATCTACCCAATTCTTTTTCCAATATTGGATTAAACCGCCAGTGCAATTATTATTCGCATCGGTAGTATAGATTTCTTTTGAATTATTTACCCAAGCAGTAGTTTCCCATAGTTCGACAATCTTGTTTAATGGATTGATATTGGCATCATAAGTGGTAGTTTGTCTCTGGTAATTCATATAATCATTTCCTCCCATAGTTTTTTCTCGTTTTTCAGTTTCTATGGCTATTTTTGTTGTGGCATCGTAGGTGCGATCCTGTATAGTAAGCCATGCTCCATTTACCCAACTTTGTGATGTAAACGTCCAGAAATCTGCTTGGACTGAATGATAACCTTCTTGATAACTAATATTTATGTATTGTTGGTAATTTTCCCATGCACTTCCATTCCATACTAGAAATGTTGCACTCATGAATTTTGGCGAGTTTTTATCGCTAATATCCATATTGTAAACATATTTATAGGAATTTACCCACGCCGTACTTTCCCATTGTTGATCTATCAGTTCCATCAGCATATTAGTACCATTAATGCTATTGGTAGTGATGTCTTTAGAGGAATTAACCCAAGCACCGTTTTTCCAATCTTGATTTACTTTTGTTTGATTATTATTGCCATCGTATGTAGTGGTACTACGATACATATTCGCTAAAATGGTATCGTTATTGCTTTGATATAAATCACTTGTTTCTCTGTTGTTAGTGTCATAAGTGTAAGTATATAAGTCAAAAATTGACCAATTAATCCCGTTCCAATATGTATAGGTCTTGCTGGTCAAATTATTCTTTGCATCGTATTTATTGATTGTTTTAGAATTACAAGAAGACCATTTGTCGTTATAAGTGTCCCAATTGAAATGATACACACTGTCTATTAGTTGATTGTACTTTGCTATTGCCGGAGCTTTTAGCATGATGGCTTGTTTAGAACTTGCTTCCGTGTTTTTGGCAGGGGCTTTAAATTTACTTTCAGTGGTCTTTAACTGAAGATTTTCATGCGAAAAGGGGAATAATCTACTGTTAGTAAAATGTTTGTTTTGCGCAACTGCATTCATTGATAACGCGATGGTTGCAAGGAGTAAAATTTTTTTCATATTCTTTGTTTTTTTTATTTTTTGCCTACTCATAAAGCTTTTCGGCATCCGCTCCCTACCATGTTTCGGATTGGTGGGGTGTTCCGTTATTGTTTGTGTTTGTTTGTTAGAGACGCAACATTTTGCGTCTCTACCTGAACAATTATCTCTACCAAATTTTTGTAAAACAAACACATTAGTTTTTCACTAATTTTTTTTCTAATACCTTTCGGTAGATTATTTTTTTTATAGTATAATAACTGATGAATTTTGAAGCATTTCAATTATCAATTTTTAACCAGATTCTCTGTGATTTTTAAAAATTGTAATCACTTCAAAAATAACAGCACTAAAATTCTTGTACAATACCACTTTAGTAGTATTTTTGTATGAACATTTAATCAATTTCCTTGTTACAAAATTATTCAATCAAATGGTCGAGATATGAACCTGAATGAAGAACTAAAATTTTTCAAAAATATACTGGATAATGTTCCGGCATTGGTTTATATCAACGAGTTGGAGCGACCTAATGATCCGGGTTCGCTAAAAAATGTGTATATGAATCAATATGGGCTTGAATTGATTGGGTATTCCAGGGTTGAAATTGACTGGATGGGATATCGGTTTTATGAAGAAGTGATTCATCCCGATGATATGGAAATAATACCACAAACTTACGAAGCATCAAATAGTAATACAGCAAAGTCTTTTGTTTTTATGCAACGTCTTAAATTCAAAGGTGAACTGAAATATCGTTGGTTTTACGATCATGGAACTATATTAAGCACATATAAAGATGGTTCTCCCCATCAAGCATTAATGGTGTCGCTTGAAGTTAGCGATACAATGGTTACTCATAATCAGTTAAATACTGCATTAAAAGAAATAAGCCGCCTGAAATACGCCCTGAAATTAAGCACACTTACCACTCGCGAAAAAGAAGTGCTGCATCTGATTGCCAAGGGTAAAACGGATAAAGAAATTTCAACAGGATTATTTATAAGTATTCAAACTGCCAAGAAGCATCGTAGTAATCTGATACTAAAAACTGCTGTAAACAATACGGCTGAGTTGGTAGCTTTGGCTGTGGAAGCTGGTGAATACTAATATATCGACTCAAACTTCGATGGGTAATTCTCAACATTTCAAAGATCATATTCATTTTTCAATGATTGTTGACAAAAATATATTAATGAGTTTATTTTTGAACTCCAAATCGTACGAAATATAGGTCAAATCGTACAAAACGTCATAAATCCGACAGCTTTAACTAAAGTATTACAAAAAAATTTCAATATGGAACATCTCAAACTTATTATATTAATCGCCACTTTTCTATTTCCGTTGATATTGTCCATTGCCTTATTTATGGATTCGAAGAATGACACTTCGCGCAAGATAATGGCCTTTGCATTGCTTAATACTTCATTGATATTTATTTTCAATTATTTATATCTACAGCAAGATTATTCGTTGTATTATCCACTTCACAGTTATAATGCTGCTATTCAGTATTTGATATTCCCGCTGATTTATTTGTATATAAAATCGATTGTTTTTCCGAAAGTGAAAATCACCTCACAACTATTGCATTTCCTGCCTGCTGCCCTAATGTTTCTGGTTGCTTCGTATATTTTCTACATTTATACCAATAAAAACGACATGATTTATTTCCTAAAAAACAACCGACAGGGAGTAAATTTTGTAGAATATAAATTTTTCGTGCTTAAGGTTTCACGCTATGTTCATCTTATTCTGATAGCTGTGCAAGGGGTATTGTATTCAATGGCTTTTTTCCGGATTCCTAATGAGTACGATGAAAAGTTACAAAATGAATTCTCGAATATTGATAATTTTTCAATTGATTGGATTAATAAGTATTTGTTGAGTTTTGCACTAATTGTAGCAGGTGGCTTCCTCCTGTATGCTTTTTTACCGCTTATTGGTCATTATTTCCCTTTAATAATCGGAATCTTCTTTATTTTTTCAGCATACGTTTGCCGGTTGGGAATTTTGGCAATGAAACAACAACGGGTAGAAATAAATTTGGATGTGATAGATGTAGATATGATACCTCAAGCTGATTTGACCGAGATAAAGGATGAAGTACTAATTCGAAAACTGACAGATTACATGGAAATTAAACAGGCATTTCTTCAACCGGATATAAGTTTAACCTCTGTCAGTAAAGATTTGGGAACAAACAGAACGTATTTATCTACTTTGATCAATCAACAATACGGAGTGAATTTCAATACCTATATTAATCAGTATAGGGTACAATATGCAAACGAATATATTAAAACTAATCCGGAGGTAACAAGGGAACAGTTATATCAACTTGCCGGCTTTGGCTCTGTCAGCACCATGAATCGGGCGTTGAAAAGTACCTGATTTGTATTGAAATTACTCAATGTCAATATTTATAATTGATATGATGGACAAAAAATCATCGCTGCAATAAATGATGTAGTTTGATTTGAGCACATTCAGGAGTTCTTTCAACTTATTTTCGGTCAGTTCGGGATATTCAGCCTTGAATTTTTGTTCCAAACCCGCTAATGACACAATGTTGTTTTCGGTCTCCGCTAAAATACGATAATACAGCGGATGTATCAAACTTAGGTTTTTAATTAATTCGTTGTTGAAGTACTCCTTAAACACTAAGCCTTGTTCCTCACTCACCACTTCGCAGGTGAATTTATTTTTCCGGTAGAAACGTTCGATACTCATAAAGTGATACCAAAGGGTACTGTTTAGCGGAAAATTCCTTCGGTAACTAAAGAAGTCCCAACGTTCCTGTTTGGCAATGAATGACTCGGGCATATAGTCGGAGAAAGCATGAATACCGTAGTTCTCTTTCTCTTCGTGAGGCATTTTGCGGAAATACTCCGTGCCTTTGTACAGATTCAGGCTGATAAAATCATGATTGAATTCAATACCGTTCAGGTGAAAAAAGAATCTCAGAAAATGCAGGTTGTTAGTGCTTTCCACAATATCATCGTCAGTTTCGTTGGGCACTTCCTGAATGATATTTACTTGTGGTTTGATGTTGTGTTTTAAAGCTTGTTTCACAAAGTAGATGTTTTCAGAGAAACTGTTCTCTTTCTTCATTTTCTTCAACAGTAAATCTGTAACCGCCTCGTAACCGATAAAAAGGAATTTGAAACCTGCTTTTGACATTTTGCTGAAAATAGCCGGAGAAATGTTGGCAGATGGAATCATTTCTCCGTATATTCTGAAATCGCGGGTAACATCCTGATTAAAATCAATCAGCAGGTCAAGCAATTTTTCAAAACGGGCAACATCTTTCCCCACCATCTCGTTGTCGGCCATGTAAAAGTTATTGATGCCGTATTTATCGGAACAGCTTTTTATCTCCTGAAAGATATTTTCAGCCGTTCGCTCGCGAAATACCTTGTCGGCAGAGTAGCTGCAAAACGAACACTTGTTCCACCGGCAACCACAAACGGAATGAATCAATATCTGCACACTTTCTTTCGATATTTTGTTGGCTGCAAGCGTTTCGAAATAGTCACTGATATCGGGGAAAATATAGTCTGTAAAGTCAAGATAGCTTGATTTCAGTGGTTTGTTGGCAATAATTGCTTCACCATCCCGATAAACAAACCTTGGAATAACTTCCAACTGAACCGAATTGTGTTCCAGATGCTTGCACAGGTCGAGCAGCGGATATTCACCTTCACCCCATACAGCGTAGTCAAAGTCGGGATTCTTCTTCAACATGGCAATTGCTGCATCACGGCTGCTCAACCCGCCTACCACAATTTTAGCATTGGGATAAAGTTGCTTTATTGCCTTAGCCAACATTCTGCCGGGAATCCACTGATAAAACCTCGCTGAAATGCCATACAACACGGCTTCATTTTCGTCTTTTTGTAACTCGGCATGGATTAACTGACGGGTATTTCTCTGAATTTCGTCCAGCGAATTGCTGTAAAAGTTATCGGTGGTTTTGTAAAATGGTTTAAGCGAATGAAGATAGGATACTAACTTTTTCCGAATCACCGTATCGTTGTATTCCTCAGCCAGATCGGCCAGAAACGGGAAAATATTTCGAAATACATCGTGACTGTTATCGTAATAAAACGTCAGCGGAAGCATCAGGATATTCCAGTAAATGGTCTTTGCTTCCATCCCGTTATTGTTCAGGAAACTCTGAAGTATCGAAAGCGATGACGATGGCTGGTCGATCCTAGCGGGCGGGAGATAATTAAGGATTACTTTCATTCAATAATACTGTTCAATACTGCATAATTTCGAGCTGAACTAATCTATAATAAACGTCAAATATAACTTACACGTTGAATTTAGTAAAAAAATGATATGTTCTGTCTTGGTTCTTTGTTCTTGATTCTTTGTTCTAATTCTACTTTGACACATTAGAAATTTTAAAATTAATTTCGTCCCTACGGGACTTTGTATATAGGACTTGTTTATGTTTTTACCATAATTACAGCTCTACGAGGTTAAAAAAAGTGACGTAGTCACGAAAATATGGTAAAAGCATGAATATAAATAACCCTTAAAGTCCCGTAGGGACGACATATAATTAATGTGTCAAAGTAGAACTAAAGTCTTTTAATATATGAATCCAAACTAACCCGCTATTCCACCCAAAGAACCAATCCTTTTAAATACTCCCCTTCAGGATGATAAATATTAATCGGATGATCGGCTGGTTGAGTGAGTTGGTGAAGGATTTTCACGTTGCGACCTGTTTCGGCAGCAGCGCTAAAAACTGCCAGTCGGAACTGGTCTTTGCTTACCACCTGTGAGCAGGAGAAGGTGAACATAATTCCGCCCGGTTTTATCTGTTTAATTGCATTGGCATTCAGTCGTTTGTAGCCTTTCAGTGCGTTACGCAAGGCATCGCGGTGCTTAGCGAAAGCAGGTGGGTCGAGAATAATCAGGTCGTACTGGTGCTCGTTTGCGTTCAGGTATTTAAATGCATCCTCGGCAAAGGAAGCGTGGCGTTTTTCGTTCGGGAAATTGATTTCCACATTTTTGTCAGTCAGGTCAATGGCTTTGGCTGAGCTATCCACCGAATGAACTAATTCTGCTCCACCGCGCAGGGCATACACCGAAAAACCACCGGTATAGCAAAACATATTCAATACAGATTTTCCAGCAGAATAGCGATCGAGCAGGGAGCGGTTTTCGCGTTGATCTACAAAAAAACCTGTTTTCTGCCCCTTCATCCAGTCAACCTGAAACTCCAATCCGTTTTCAATGGCTTTAAGTTTCGGATTTTCTGCACCAATCAAGTAACCATTTTCATTCTCAATATCAGCCTTGTAAGGCAAAGTTGTTTCCGATTTATAATAGACGTTTTTTACTTCAGGCACATTCGCAACAATGGCTTTCGCTAGCTGCTGACGGATTTCGTGCATACCCACCGAATGTGCCTGCATCACTGCCGTATCATCGTACACATCGACAATCAAACCAGGCAAAGAATCGCCCTCGCCATGTACCAACCGATAGGTGTTATTTTGTGCATAAATCAAACCCAGTGATTGACGCATTGCATAGGCACGACTGATTTTCAGACTCCAGAATGCATCGTTAACCTCTGTATCGTCGAATGAAATGACACGAACCGCTATACTGCCAATCTGACAATGCCCCAACGCCAGGAAATTTCCGGCAGCATCTACCACTTTAACCAATTCGCCTTCAGTCACTTTTCCATCCATTCGCTGAATAGCACCGGAAAATACCCAGGGATGAAACCGCTTGAGACTTTCTTCTTTTTTGGGTTTGAGATGGACAGTTATCATTAATTAGTCGGTAGTTTTTAGTTAGTAGCATTACAGATTGGGAATTCCAATCTAAAAATAAAATGAAACAAAACAAAAGAGAATGGAACGCTGATTTACACTGATATAACGGATAAAAAAAAACGGATTAGAAATACCGATTAATCGGTATTGATTAAAGAGCAAAATCAAAAATGCTTGCATTTTAATAATCCGTT
>JBAXMR010000042.1:0-34258 GCA_037134195.1 Paludibacter sp.
ACAAAGTAAAAGGTAAAGTAGTGGTTATGGCCGATTATGGTGCATTTGTTGAAATAGCGCAGGGCGTTGAAGGATTAATTCACGTTTCAGAAATGAGCTGGTCACAACACCTTCGTTCCGCTCAGGACTTCCTGAAAGTAGGCGACGAAGTAGAAACAATAATTCTTACATTGGATCGAGACGAACGCAAAATGTCATTGGGTATCAAACAATTGAAATCAGATCCTTGGGAAGCTATTGAAGCTCGTTATGCTGTTGGAACAAAACATGTAGCTAAAGTACGCAACTTCACTAACTTCGGTGTATTTGTTGAAATTGAAGAAGGAGTTGATGGTTTGATTCACATTTCTGACCTTTCATGGACTAAGAAAGTAAAACATCCATCTGAATTTACTCAGATTGGTGCAGAAATCGATGTTCAGGTATTGGAAATCGACAAAGCAAACCGTCGTTTAAGCCTTGGACACAAACAGTTGGAAGAAAATCCATGGGATGTTCTTGAAACATTGTTCTCAGTTGACAGCGTTCACGAAGGTGTAATAGTTGAAATGTTGGACAAAGGTGCAGTAGTTTCATTACCTTATGGTGTTGAAGGTTTTGCAACTCCAAAACATTTGGTAAAAGAAGACGGTTCACAAGCTCAGGTTGACGAAAAACTTACTTTCAAGGTAATTGAATTCAACAAAGATGCAAAACGTATCATCCTTTCACACAGCCGCATTCACGAAGATGCAAAACGTGCTGAAAAAGGTGAATCAACTTCATCGGTTGAAGCTCCTAAGAAAGCCACTGCTCCTAAACGCGCTAAGAAAGAAGAAACTCAGGTATCAGCAACTCCGGCTGCTGAAAAAACTACCTTGGGTGATATTCAGTCTTTGTCTGATTTGAAAGATAAGATGGATTTGGCTGCTGAAAAAGCTGCTAAAAAAGAAAAGAAAGCCAAAGAAGAAGCTGTTGTTGTTCCAGTAGTTGAAGCTCCTGTTGTTGAAGAAGCTCCTGTGGCTGAAGCTTTTGTAGTTGAAACTCCTGTGGCTGAAAAAGCTCCAATAGTTGAAGAAGCTCCTATAGTAGAAGAAGCTCCTGTAGTTGAAGAAGCTCCTGTAGTTGAAACTCCTGTGGCTGAAAAAGCTCCTAAAAAAGCTCCTGCAAAAAAAGCAAAAGAGGCTCCGGAGGCAACTCCTGAAGCATAATAAACTGCTGTTTTATCATAACACAAGAAAGGCTGTCTTAATAGACAGCCTTTTTTGGTAGCTCGTTTCGCCGAAATTTATCAACAAGCCAATTTCCAGATTATAGGCTTCCAAATAGTTAATTGCCTGTGCAAAATGAACATCTTCAAGCTTGGTATTGGCTTTCAACTCAACCGAAATAACACCTTCTACCAAAAAATCAACCCTTCTGATTCCTATTCTTTCTTCTCTATAATATATTGGCATTTCAAATTCCCTGTTAAATGCAATTCCTGCCAGTCTCATTTCAATGGCTAATGCCCGTTGATAAATCACTTCCTGGAAACCGTTACCTAATGTACTGTGCACAGTCATAGCACATTTTATTATTTTCGAAGTCAGTTCCGAATATTTGTATTGCTCGTTTATAGATATTGAAAATACTGTCTGAACTATGATTTTTTTGATTATTGTGATTCCGCTAATTTGTATTTTTTTCTTTATCATATTAATCAAACGAATCATAAAAATCACAATTCAGATACTTATTCACATATCCCCCACACTCACCTGCCCATTCATCAGCATCGGTAACAACCAATCACGAAGGGATGAGAGTTGTTGGTTTTCTTCCTTGATAATTTCTATCCTATCTATCATTGGAGAAGTTATATTATCAAACATCTTTAATACATCTTCATTTGGATAGAGTATCTTGATGTTTTGAACCTGAGGGACTGTAAGTTGTGTTGAACAGAGCATGAATTTTCAAAAATAAAATGCGTCAATGCTTCATAGAAATATTTAGCACTACCTTTTAAGTTTGGAGTAAGTGAAATCAACCTAATAATTGGCACATATGTTTTATTCCTTAAAAAACAAAATCCAATTGTTCCACGAGCTGATATTGTAACACTCTGACTATTTATTATTGCTTTGTTGGTGTAGCCATATAGTCCATCATTAGAAATTCCATTTGAATATATTGGTATTGGGCATTCTTTCGTTTTATCTGAAGAAATTACAGCAGGTTTATCACCACCAGCTTTGATAGTAGCAACCTCACCAATTTTCTTCACTTCCCACCCCTCCGGAATCTCTCTCTTCAACTCCTCACTCCAAACCATTTTACCACCACTGCTCTTATAACCCGGTGCGTTGATATTGATAGGATGACTTGGAGTCATCCTATCAATAGATGCGGAAACTGGTTTACCCTGAGCGTTGTTGCTTAGCGAAGTCGAAGCAAAGTCGAAGGGAAAATCAAACTGCACAAACCAATAATCATACATCGTCTTCGCCATAGCTTCTAATTCGGCATTGATGCGGTTGTTCAGGGCGATTTTGGAGTCAAGAGACGTAAGTAATGAGGCTATTTCTTTCTGTTTATTATAATCTGGTATTACTGCTGATGCACTAAATTTAAAAAATATATAATATCTTTTTGATATACAATAAGATACAGTCGTTCTTTGATTTTACGATTTGAATTTAAAAAAGGTAATTTTGTGGATTTTCAAATAAAAACCACACAATTATCATGCATACTGGCAAATTTATTTTTTCTCAAGTACTGGATGTTGTTAGCCAATACGAGTTCAACAAGTATGTAAAGCGTTATAAAGGCAACTATCACTTTCGAGAACTTGACTGTTGGAATCAATTTGTACAACTACTATTCGGTCAGTTGGCATCATTGCCTTCATTGCGCTCTATAAGTATGTGCTTACAAGCACACGAGCATCAACTTTATCATTTGGGTATCAAAAACAGGTTGATTCTTCAGTGCTTTCTCGTGCCAATGAACGTCGCAATTGGATGATTTATTCTGATTTCGGAAATTATCTGATACAGCTTGTCCGTCCTTTGTATGCTGATTGTCCAATTGCCAATCTTGATCTTGATAACGAGATATTCGCTTTGGATTCAACCACAATATCTGTAAGTATCAATTTATTTACTTGGGCAGAAGGCAAATATTCGCGTGGAGCTGTAAAAATGCATACTCTCATTAATTTACGAGGCAGCATACCTGAATTAATTTTCATTACCGATGGAAAATATCATGATACTAATGCTCTTGACGTAATAAACTTTTATGCTGGGGCTATTTATCTGATGGACAAGGCATACGTTGATTTTGAAGCCTTATTTCGCATCAATAACGCAGGTGCATTTTTTGTAACCAGAGCCAAAGAAAATATGCGCTATCAAGTAATTGAGGAAAATTTCAACATCGACCAATCAGTAGGGTTACGAAGTGACAAGATAATTGAACTTACACTTGTCAAATCGAAAAAACTTTATCCCGAAAAACTTCGTATCGTAGAATTTTACGATGAGAAGAATGATGAACTGCTCACATTTCTGACAAACAATTTAGATGTTTCAGCACTTGAAGTAGCTTATCTGTATAAAAATAGATGGCAAATTGAAATTTTCTTCAAATGGATAAAGCAAAATCTTACTGTCAAAAAACTTTGGGGTCATTCCGAAAAAGCAGTTAAGATACATCTTTGGGTTGCAATTTGTTCGCATTTGATTGTGGCATACATTAAGGTATTAACTAAAAGTCCACTCTCAATTTACGAAATAATACAAGTTTTGAACACTTCACTGTTCGACAAAACTCCATTGCTAAAATAACTCAATGTTAATGAGAAAATTCAAATCATGGAAAATCAGAAGTCAAAGAACTATTGTTATTTTAGTTACATTTATTAGTACTTTAGTGCATCAGCAGTAATATCAAATATATACAACTTGTATAATACCTAATCAATCGGATTATTTGAAACATCGAGCTTATTTTTATAAATTCTTTGATTTGTTGCAAAGGCATTTTTCTTAAGCAGTTCAACAATGACGCTAAAATCAGTAATTTAATTCTTTTGTAGATTATACCCTTCCGGTTTAGTAAGCTCAAGGGTATATTGTTTCAAATGAAAGGAGATTTTGTTCATTTTCATATTATTTGAGATTTGCCATAATGACTTACACGCATAAAATAGTTTTACATGCTTCTGAAAGAAATAGGTAGGGTGTACCACACAGCTACATTTTTCCCATTTTGCATACCCGGAGTAAATCGTGCTAAAATACTGATTACTCGTTTTGCTTCGGCATCGGTTTCAGGGCTTAGACTTCTCACTATTTTAATTTCGCCAATGCTGCCGTCTGCCAACACCACAAAACTGACAATCACTGTACCTGAAACTTTTTCTTCCATTGCCTTTACCGGAAACCTCAGGTTATCACGAATAAAATAGCTCAGTTCACTTTCGCCTCCCTGAAATTGTGGCATTCTTTCGACAACAGAATATATTTTGATACTATCGTTTGCTATTTTATTTCGTCTGTTTGAATCTTCTATTTTTGAACCATCCATATTAAAATTCTCAGTCGGTTTTGTCAATTTGCCATTTTCAAAAACAGTCTTCTGTTTTATGTTTCCGTTTTCGTAATACCTGATTGATGGACCTTCAACGACTTGATACCTGTTAATATCAGCCAGAATTGGATTCGTAGAGTTTACATTTAAATTCGGGTAGTTGATTTCTAAATTCCGTATTGTTTTCTTTTTATCAATGGTAATTTCAGCAGTTTTTACAGCCTGTTTATTGAATATTGTCCTGACAACCAGGTTGGAATCATTCGCTGTTGGGATATACAGTTCCATCGTTTCGGCCTGCAATCGAGATTTGCTAATATAACCGTTTTTGTCAAAATATAACGAATCTTTTTGACCTGAGGTTCTTAGTAAATTTACCGTAAATGCAGGTAAATTAAATCTTACGGATATCGTTTTGACAAACGAACAAGGCTCATCATCTTCTGTGGCAGGAAAGAACATATCAGGCATTTTCCGCACTACCCGTAGTGCCTCCTCGTTGAGTATCGGATTGAGGGGATAACGAATCACATTTTTATAATTACGTCCCCGTGCATCCAGATAATGATAAATAAACACTATCCCAGCATCCTTGTATTGCAATGCCGCCTGAGGATAATTTATATTCAACCTTAAATATTCATCTACTGATCGGTAACCGGAATTGGGAGAAAAATAAGCATCAGTGCTGTGTCGGGTAAATGGAACTTTATCACCGGTTTTATCATAACACTCACCAATGATAAATTTGGAATTCTCATCGTACTTTTCGTTGCGTTTAATTTGCCCGTTCTCCCAAAATACCTGCAATCGGTTAACAATGTAACCGTTTTTATAATTAATGATTTTTTTTGGTTTTCCACTTTCATACCATTCATTATATTTCCCGTTCAATGTCCACAAAGTTTTATCATCAGTGTCCATAAACATCATTCTTACAGCTTTCATTTTCCACTCTCTATCCGCCAGCGTGGCTTCATTGGCAAGTTTTACCTCCGATTTTAGCTTTCCACTCATAAAATAATTTCTTGCCACAGCCACATTTTTATCAACCGAATCGCGGATTATAAATCCGTACGAACGAGCTTTTCGTAGGTCGGTAATTTCGGCCTGGTATTTATCATAATATACAGCATCTTTTATTGGTATGATTACTTTCGGCATAGTACATGAAACAGAAAATAGTACCAAAGCACCGAATATTAGTTTGGTCATTAACTTCATATTCACTTTATTATTTACTGCCATGACGTTTTAAATATTCTTTTGCTGTTGGATGACCCAGTTTTGCTGCTTTTTCCCAATCGGCTACTGCTTTGGCATCTTCTTTCAATTTTTGATAACATACACCCCGGTTTACCAGCATTACTGCATCCCGTGGCTTTAACTCTAAGCAAACCGAATAATCATTAACAGCTAAAGCAAAGGAGCTTTTTTGTGTGTAACAAAAGGCACGTCCGGAAAAATAATAAGGATAATTAGAAGTTTTTACCGAATCTGATTTGCTGAAATTTATTGCATTTGTGTACTCTAAAATGGCATTTCGGTATTGTTTCCTTGCTCTGTATATCTCTGCAACATAATAACAGATATTGTCGTCGGCATCAAAAATACGTTTGGCAATAAAAAAATAATTCAGCAATGAATCAGTATAATTTTCAGCAATCATGCTGGCTTTAAAGAGCGTTCCATAGGTTTTAAATAGGGTGGAATCAATTCGGATTGATTTAATCAACTGATTAATGCCCTCTTGCGGTTTATCAGATTCAATCAACTTACACCCTTTGTTATAGGCTGCTATGGCTTCATTTCTTGTTTCGAACGATATATTGTAGTTTTTTTCCTGAGCTTTGAGTGTTATTATGCCGAAAATAAATGAAGCGGAAAATAAAAGGATGCATTTAGTCCAAAGAGTAGAAGAGGTTGTATTCATAGTATAAAATTTAAACAAATGCAAAGATAACTATTTTATTAAATATTTAAAATACTTGTTCCTCTTAGGCTAAAAAAAATGTACTGTCAGATGTTTGACAAAATGTTCCGCTAAGTAATAGGAATAATTAAATGTCATATTTTTCAATCACATAGTTCCACTTAGTAACATTCTTGGCAAGCCTAGCGGTAAACCGAGCGGAAACACAGAGTGTTTTTTTGATGAAAACATAGTACATATAGTTGTGCTAAATATGCTATTTGATACTATGTTAGCTTGTTTTTAGTTTTTCTATGTGACACTATGTCACTATGAATTCTATGTGGTTGATTTTTCTTTATAAAATACGATATTATATTTTGAATATTAGCCATTATATAAGTTACGAAACAGAAGCACCTTATTTTAGTTTTAAGAATAAACGCTAAGAACGCAAAGTTATAAATGCACCAATTTTCGTGTAATCCAATATGAAAAAAGGACGCAAAGAAGAAAAACTCTTACGTTTTTCTTTAAAGATCTAACTTTGCGACTTTGTGTTTTTGCGTTCTTAGCGTTCAAAATAATACTAAGACTCTAACTTATATAATGTCTATTAGAGTTTATATAAGTTTGATTATTATTGACCCCCAAACCCCCAAATGAGGGCTTAAGAGTGAAATCAGGGGACTTTTACATCTATCAAAAAATTCAAAAACTACGTCTTAAAGCCTCCATTTGGGGGTTTGGGGGTCGAAAATGAAATTGTAAGAAATTGAACAAAAATAGTAGACTTTCAACTTATATAAAGTCTATTACTTATATCAAGCAAAAAAGAAAAACTCCGGCTTTCACATTTTAAATCTGCAAGCCAGAGCCTTGTTTTAAGAAATCAATAAAAATGTCCACAAAGACAAGTTTGTTCATTTACATTTTCTAATTCCTATCCAATATCTCCGTTCCGTTTCCATCTTTTGCCGGCATGGTTTCAAAGCGTTTGATTTCCTTGTCGGTAGGCAGTTTTGTACGGTATTCGTCCACAAACAAACCTATTTTATCCAACGGGATGGCTTTGAATTCGGGTAAATCGTTAAACACTTTTGAATCCGGTTTCAGGTTCAGTTTGAAGTTTTTAAAATCTACAAAACCAGGGTCTACTTTGTAGGCTATGTTTTTATATTTCGCCGGAGCTGGTATTGCTGTCGTATCATGTTCTTTATTGCTCCATTCGAGAATTCTGTTTCTAAAAGACATTTGCGTACTGAGTGCTGAAACATTGTTATATACTTTGTTGGAATCTACCATAAACGGAAACGAAAGGAACTGAAAACCGTAGTTGCAATTCAGGGCTATGTTGTTGTAGCACTCCATATTTTGAGGAAAATTCTTTTTGGCCTGTGTGCCTGATTTATAAAGAAAACCTGTGCCGCGACGTTTCGGATCGCTGAACAAAGCCACTAAGTTTCCATATACATGCACATCACGGTGGTCGTTGTCGAAATAAATGCCATCGCCAATGGGGCTGTTGTGAATAAAATTATAAGCAATGGTTTGATTTCCCATGCGCTCGTACAGGTCGTAGCAGTAGAATGCGCCCATATCGTCAGAAACCTTGCAATAATCAAATATCTCGTTGTATTCAAACTTTGAATCCCAGCTTCCGTAGAGCACACCCACGTGAGGTGTATCGTGAATCAGGTTATGCGCCACATACATACCCACCGCCACGTGATGACCACCACCGCCACCACCCGTAAATCCTACATTGATTCCGGGTTCATAAATGCGGGTAATCTGGCTGAAATGGTAAATGTGATTGTTCACAACTTTAAAATTAGCCAAAATTCGTGGACTTAGCTCTTCGTTTCCGCCTCGCAGCCAAATTCCTGCAGCCCCTAAATTATACACATCGTTGCTGAGAATATTATGATCCTTTCCACCATCCACCACTATACCGCGTTTGGTGATATTCCGAATGCAACAACCTGCTATCAGGTTGTTCTCACCACCATTTATTTGAATACCATTGTTCATTCCTTCTTCCACTGTAATACGTTTCAGTTGAACATTGGATGCATTATTCAGCTGGATTAGCGGAGCATTAATATCGGCAAGGCGCACACTTCCGGCTGTAATTTTGGTTGGCGGATAGAAATACAGTTTTTGGTCTTTGAAATCCACCGCCCACTCGCCGGGTAAATCCACTTCTTCGAGCAGGTTCATCAACCAGTAAGGTTCTTTGCCATTACCTTCGGGACGTGTGTATTTGTTTCCTATTCCGCCCGAAACAGGTTTGGCGAGTTTAATAGTTTGTGCCATTGTATCAATTTCGGCTATGCGAACGGCTTCATTTTGCCAGGGAATGCGCCAGAAACCTTTAATCCAAACGCCACGGTCGAGTACATTCGCCCAGTGGTTGGTTCGTTTATCTCGGTATTCAAACACACCTTGCCGAGGCTTAGCAGCTTCTTTTTGTCCGGCAGCATAAAAATTTGCCCAATCTGCATTCTTCGTTTCCTGCCCTCCACCGTTGATAATTACCTTTTTCATGGTCATGTCGCCGGAGTTCGGATAGCGTGAAAGTGGCATACGTTCATCGTTCATAAACAGGTCGATAATCCCCCCATCGTCGTTGAACAAGTCGGCATATTTCTTCGCATTCTGGATGTTGAGCGCCTTCAAATCCACTTCTACAATGGCATTACGAAGTTTTGGGTCAATCCGCTGCAAAGTTGCTTTGTCGGTTATTTTATGAAAATCGGACGGTTTCAGTGTGACTGAACCACGCACAATTACTTTCTCGTCGTTGTAGGCTATGTATGTGGTTTGATTGTCCTCCTGAGTCAGGATAAATGGATTTTGCAAGGTGTAAATTCCTCCACGGATAAAAACAGTGGATTCCGAACCGGCTATATGCCTTTTTCTAACTGCTTCCCGGGCTTTTTCTAAGGTGGCAAAAGGTTTTTCTTTTGTTCCTGAGTTGTTATCGTTTCCGGCAAGACTTACAAAGTAGGTTTGGGCTGAGAGATTGAACGATAATAAAAGGAGGAAAAGCCCCCCTAAATCCCCCCGAAGGGGGGACTTGAAAGTTAGTTTCATTTTTTTTAGTTTCATATTTATTTTAAATCTGCCCCCTAACCCCTTCCCGATAAATCGGGCTTAATTGCGGGGAATAAGAGAAGTTAGTATTGTTTATTTTATTCTTTTAAGTGCAAATAACTTCTTTGTTACGCACTCTTAAAAGTCCCCCTTCGGGGGATTTAGGGGGCCACTCTTATCGTTTTGCTTTCATCAGCAACAATAATTTCAGCCACTCCGTTTGTTACAACTACTGAAATATCAGCTGGTTTAGTGAGTGAAAATAACGTTTTTCCATCTTTTATTAATGAGGAAAAAGCGGTTGCTACTAATTTTTTCAGGTTGCCGGTTTCGTCTAATTGAATTGCAGCCAAACCGTTGCAGTTTATCGTAAATGAATTATTTCCGTTAGTCAGTTGCTGTGAGCCTTTAATTCCGGTAAAAGTGTACGAACCGTCTTCATTCAACACGCCATTTTCGAACTCGCGTTTTGCAATTCCAAGTTTGGAAATATCAGCTACATTAAATGATTTCACAAGTGCTTTATCCGCTATTTCGTTCCATTGTTTACCGACAGTATTGCCATCAAAATCGTATGTCGCCGAGCCTTCAACCATCAGTTTACCACCTTTGCTCACATAGGTTTTTAGAAAATCAAAAGTTGATTTCCGGGCATACTGCGGATAAAGAAAAATAATGGCATCAAACTCATGTCCCTCAATCTGCGGTTTACCGTTCGCATTTATTTTCAACCGACCATCGGCAATCAGGTCGGTAGGAACCAGCGCATTCAGATAACCTGCTTTCCAAAGTTCCACGGCCTTTTCTTCAATTTTTAGCGAATTGTTGATATCTGTCATACCCCGTTTGGTTGAATCGGGATACCAGTTTGCGAGCGATTCCATTCCAAAAACCACTAATAGTTTGATTTTTGGGAAAGACGGATTAAATCGATTCAGCAGTCGGGCTGCATTTTCTACTTTGTTTATTTCGATAAGGGCTTCAGGTTGTTCCACACTCACACCCCATTTTTGAATATCGTTGATAGCATGGTAATGGGTACGAATACCGTAGGTCAAATCGGACATGGCTTTGGTGGTTATATCCTCCAGACTTTTGTTGTAGTACATATTGTACAATACATTTTTCGGATAACTGAAGCCAATTCCCATTTGAGTTGGGGTAGGAGTGTGCTCGTCGGTATGACCGTAATCACGTTTCACGTTCCACCAGTTCAGACCGGTTTGCCAAATTTCATCGCCGTCCAAATAATTATGGTGCGTATCGTGTAGTCCGATAAAGGTATTCGGTCCGTAAAACTCCTTGCCTTTGTCGTAAATGGTTCGTTCCATGTTCATGGTACCGCTTCGCATCACAGCCATATAGTTATTAATGGCTTTGATCCGGATTTCGGGTTTTCCGGCAGGTGCATAACGCATATCCAGAAGGACTTTATCAGGTTCATTTCCGGTTGCAGCTTTCAGTTCTTCGCCCATCGGCAAAGAATAGGGTCTGCCGCGAAACACATCGTTATTTTTCTTCAGTTCCCAGGTGGTCGAAACACGCATATTGGTATATTCATCCAACCCCACACCATCGAACGGAATATCCGAATAACTTTTCAGTGCCTGAGTGAGGTTATTTACTGCTTCGGGACTGTGATTTGAGCAAATGTTATAAAAATGTTGTGTCAGGATATAGGCTGTATAACCTTTGAATTTTTTATCAGCATTTAGAGTTACATCTACCGTTTCTTTTCCTTCTTTTGGAATACACTGTGTTGTAATATCAGTCAGTGTTCCGGGAACATAAAAGCCACTACCAGACTTTTTGAACGCATAAACTTTAAATAATTCGCTTTTCAGAATGGAACGCGCATCGCGAACAAATTTTGCTTTTGCTGTGTAAGTGCCCACTCCCTTATCATCAAGTGTGATTTCGCCTTCCTGAATCAAGCGTTCGGTACTTTCGAGAGGCACTTTGTATCTACGATCCCATAATTGTAAGCCAATTTTCAACCCTTTGGAATGAGCATATTTTACAAGTTGTTCAAAAATCGGGTGCATTTTGGTTGCATCGTAAAAATCAACACCGTTTCTGGAAGTCAGAAAAATCAGGTTATATTTACTGAATTTGCTCAAACTATCTATTTTCCCTTCAAAACGCTCAGGATTGAGCATATCTTTCGAGAAAAACCAGTAAGCTACCTGAGGATGGTTAATGTTTTCAAACGAGTTTACATATTTTAGGGAGGTTTTAAGTTGTGCGTTGAGTTCGAAGCCCGAGCCCGAAAATAGCGATAAAACAAAAAATGCTAATACAATAATTTTTTTCATAAAATTAAATTTTGTGAGAATGATTTAAAAATTGACATTCAATCCTTTAGTAAAAGACAATAAAATAAGGGCAAAAAACCAATGTCGTTTAGTTAAGCATTTACAAAGAAATAAGGGTAAAACCAGAAGGTATATTCTCACTACTAAGGGTAAAGAATCAAGATAAACAGGGTATTTTATCCCTTAGTAGCTAAAATTTCAAAAAGCAAAAGCACCCTTATTCTCTTATTTGTATCTTATTGCAATTTTAAATTTCTTATCTAAACGACATTGGGCAAAAAACTGTAATTTATTCCGATATATCGGAATAAATTACAGGGATGTTAATTACCATCATCAATCATAAACTTTTCTATTTTAGTAAAGTAGAATTATCTAAAAGATATTGATTTTACTTCACAGTTTCATTTTCGCCAGTGGGATGTTGTACTGAAATAATGACAAATCCGCTGGAAGATAGTTGAAGTTGATTGGTTGATGCCCTCAAAGCCTGAAGTTTTCGTCCGCAGGCATCGTAAATGGTTACTATATCGCCTACAGTAAGATTAAAAAGTTCATTTCCGGAGCGATAAACTGATCTGTTTGTATTCAATAAACCTGTTAATCCCGTGGGACTTGTCCAGTATTGAGTTTCATAAGCACCTACAGTGGGAGCATTTGCACTTCTGGTAGAGGCTACAAGGTCAAGTGTTGGTGTTAATATGGTTGTACTTCCTGCCGCAGAGTAGGAAATTGTTCCCTTGCCAATCAGGTAAGATCCATTCTGAAGTGTCCAGTTTGCTTTGGTTATTGAAGCCAGTGAGTCTGTTGAAGCCTGTGCAACTTTTCCCCAAACCGCTCCGGCAAAGCTGGAAGGATAGAGGAAAAATGGTCCCGTTGATGCGGTGGTATTGGTTGCCGACAGATTTATAAGATTAGTGCCATTATTAAGGAAATAAGCCGATGTGGCAGTCGAGGCATTGGTGGCAGCAGCAGGTGTTACATTGTTGTAGAAAGTATATATTGGTGTAGCAGTTCCGGCTGAAGCACTGATATCCAGTCGGATATACTGATCGGAAGCCGAAGTTCCCAGCGCAACATTTCCCCAGGCTACGTTATTTATCATGTAAACTTCATTATTATTGGTAGCTGAGTTGTTGCTTTTCAGGTAAATTCCCACACCCTGACCACCACTTCCGGGGCTCAGTGTGTTACCATTCAAATCCTTAACACAAGCTTTGTTATTAACCACCGTACAATTTATAACAGACCCTCCGTTTTCGGCACTGATACCGACTCCACGTATAACAATGGAATTGAGCTGTGCAGCAGTATAATTCACAGCGTCCCAGTTGAGTACGCGGGTTTCGTTGTTATATACTAAACAGTTAATAGCTTTGGCTGATTTATACATCAGGTAAATACCGGTTCCGTATAAATATGGATTGTAAGCAATAGTATAGGTATTGCCGGCGGGACGAATCATATCGTAGATATTTCTATTATTCCGAACAACACTATTTTGAATAGTTCCGTATATATAAGCCCCACCTCCTTTGCACTGACCACCACGTCCACTATTGACTTGTGAAGCCTGTGATTCACAATTTTCAATCAGACAGCCATCGATGGTGGCATCCGAAACAGAACTTACTATGCCGCCTGCTCCTTGTGAATTTACATCGCCCAACGAATTAAATACCCTGCAATTCCGTACAACTGAATTAGCAAACGTACAAGTTCCGGCTAAATTCACACCTGCCGGATTACCACCGCCCAGATACAAACCTTCTTCCACAGAAATACCGTCTATTCGCACATTGCTGGCAGTTCCACCGGTTACTTTCAATACCGTAAAACTTACAGGAGTGGCTTTGTAGCGTCCACCCACAAAGCGGGTTTTGTTCGTAAATTCCCAGGGCTCCACAATTCCGTTACCATCCAAATCAGAACGTTGACGGTCGGAAACCTGACTTTCAGTCCCGGCAAATCCACCATAAATGTTCAGCACTTTACTGTCGACAGATAACGAAGCAGATAAATTATAATCGGCTGCTTTCATAAAAATATTATCCCCATAAGTTGCAAAACTCACTGCTGTCTGAATGGTACAGGCATTTGCCCAACTAGTTCCATCACCCGTGCCAACAGCCGTTGGGGCAACAAACCAGGTAAGTGGTGTCAAAGCACCATTCATAATGTAAAAAGTACGTGAAACAACAGTGGCTGTATTGACTACTGGTGAAGCCGTTCCCAAGTGGTAAGCCGTAACAGTAACCGGAATTGGGTAATGTGCTTTTGGTGGAATACTGTCTTTATCAAAAATCAATTGATTTCCACTGATATGTGCCGGTCCGCTGTTTACAAAATAACGCACCGTAACACTTGCCGAGCTGGTTGCTGCAAGTGTTAAGGGGTTGAGCGTGTTGTAGTTTTGATTAGCTATGGCACTAAACGTAATTGTATTGGCTGTACCTCCTGTAACAGATGTCAGATTCACATTTCCAGCCTGAACCGATGAACGATACGTGGCATCACCCTGCTGACGAACAATAAAGTAATTGGTGCTTTTAAAGCGCGGAATATACTCAAATGTATTCGTTGCGGTTTGTTTCCAGTTACCGCTACACACTTCTATCTGACTTGGATTTCCAGAGTTAGTAAAAGAATTATCGGCTTTATTGAAAAATGTTTGGGTTGCATTGAAACTATTATCAAAATAATCTGTGCGGTTAGGCATACGGTAATACGGTGCTGTGGTAAGCGATACCGAATAACCATTAGCATTAAGTGTAAATGGAATTTTCAGCATAATAGCCCGCCACCAGTAGCTTTGAGCATCGTAGGTTCCATCGGTAGGATTTACAAAACCGGTTACTTGCGTGAGGCGGGTCATGGATACATTCGCCATATCGTAAGCAGCCTGAGCAGTGCGTTGGCTTGGAAACCAGGCGGCTGCTTTTACCTGCGCCAGCGTGAGTGAACCTGTTGCCTGATTGGTATAGGTTATCGGTAGAAATTGATCGGCTGTATAACCCACACAAGGCATACCCACAATCCAACCTTTGGTTTGATCCAACGGAATCATGTTACCATTGCTATCAAAACGTAAATCCCAGGTATCATCAATCCATAGAGCAATATTTTTCAATAAAGGCCGACTGCAATCGAAGTGAGTAGTATTTGGATCATAAAAATAAGAAACCGGCTGACCATAATTATTCCGTAAATTTCTCACATCAGAATAATTTGACTCTACAGTAAACAATGCATTCAAATCCTGACTGTAACTATCCCAAACTCCATAATCGCCTTGTGTTGTAAGAATCGGGACTGTTGTACCGCTTCCACATTGAGCCGTGGCTTTATTGATAATACACATGGCTACACGTGAAGAACTATTAATTGTAATGTAACGAGGCATAGGATTGGTTCCGCTGTGTCCGGTTACAATCCAGGGAACCGTTTTCAATTCGGTATAACCTGTTAATGACGAAAAAACATTGAGCATGGTTTGAATCTGACCCGTAGCAGTCACATCATCATGATAGAAATTATCAGACGACCAGAGAATGGCAATTCCGCGGCGCGAAAAAACCGCCCGAATCTCGGGACATTCCACTAACAATTGTTCCAACACAGCTGTGCTGGCAACAAAAACGGCATTTACCTTCTGGCAACCGGGTGGTATCCACATGTAAGGCGTAAGTGTATAAGCGCTCCCTTTATTATCGATGGTGGAAATGGATGTGTACCACTGGTAATCCTGGCGGGGGGTGTAGGTTTGCGCATTAATGCTGAAAATCAGGATACAAATAAAAAACAGATTTAGTGAGAATCGTTTCATGTTTTAATAGATTATATAAGTTATGTATTAAGAAAAAATAAATTGCAGTCCCTTTAAAGGGAAGGATGAAAGAATATAGATAAATATGGCTTAAGCCAAATACAACTACCCGATTATATTTGGCTAAAGCCAATTTAATTTCTATTGATAGACCGTCCCATAAATGGGACGGCAATTGATATTTATAGATAAACAATCTTAACAGAACACTGATTATTTTCTTCAAAATGCTTCGGCATATACATCCGAAACAAATACATTTCCGATTTTTGTTCCGGTAATTCTGAATTTCACCGGAGTTTTGCTGGCTGCATTTTTGGGTTCCCACATCGTGCAGGTGCCTGTTGGAGGAGAATCTAAGTCAATCTGGTCAACTGTTATCCAGCCTGTTTTATCAAGTTTTTGTAATACAAAACCGCGTTTACAATCCTTTCCATTTGCCTGAATACCTATTTTCAATATTCCGCACGAAGGTAATTCCGGAAATTCGAGGTTTGAAATTGTTTCGCCTTTTGCCATTTCAATGTTTACAACTCCCTGAGTGCAATCGCAGGGTTTTTTCGGATTGAACTTGGGCCAGTATTTAATTTGATGTCCTGTAAATTTTGCTTCTTTTCCATTGACTAAAGTTGGAATGTCAAAATCAGACCAGGCTTCTTTCTTTTCTTCCATTTTGGAAGCAAAGTTTTCGTTAATAAGCAGTTGTTTTGGTTTTTGAGCTAATAAGCTTATTGAAACAAAAAGCAATAAGCTTGCATAAAATGTTTTCTTCATACCGGTAAATTTAATGAGTTATAATTTAAGAATTTATTGTGGAAAAAAGTAGTAGAACAAATGTTCGAAATCAATAATTCCATTATTTAAATAAAACAAAATATTGATTTCGACATATAAAAAAATACGATTTTGATTAAATTAGACATTAGGCATTATACAAGTTATAAGTATCTGATATATAGAATTATAAATTTTAAAGTAAAGAAATGGAACGCTGATCGAAGATGCCGACTTGACGGCAATACACGGATTTAGCTGATTTGCACAGACGGAGTATTTCGACGTGCCGACTTGACGGTATAAAATGTAAATACGGATCAATAAAAGGATTTTATCCCCGATAAATCGGGTCTGATTTAAAGAGCTAAGTCTTTATCATTAACTGCGTTGATCTTCGATTCCGACATGTCGGAATAAAATCCGTTTTAGATCTGTTCTATCAGCGTAATGCCGTCAAGTCGGCATCTTCGATCCGCGTTCTATTCTTACAAACAATCAAACTTATATAAACTCTATTATATAAGTTCCATTTCTTTGTTTTGAAATGTAAAATCCCATTAATCAACTATATACAACTTGTATAATACCTATTTTATTTTGATAAAGTGAAAGTCACATCGTCAATCCAGAAAGTTTTTGGGAAAGGACCAATGGGCAAGGTCTTGGTGGTATTTGGACGTATCGAAATTCTCATTTCATTTCGTTCTTCGTCTGTCCATGCCGAAATGTCCACTTTCAGTTTATACTGTTTCCAATCGGTAGAACTGACAAAATTTCCGGTAAATGGGTCTTTACCATTGTTGCTGGATGGCTGAGTTGCCATCAACACATCGAGGGCTAGCGGACAATCAGCCGCATCTGACTTCGCCCAGAATGTAATTTCATATACTCCGGCGGGAACAGCTTTAATGGATTGAAGAAGTTTTACATCGTTGCGATTGGTCTGTTTGTTGATGGCAATCTTAATGGAATTTTCACCCGATTTTTTATCAGTATTCACAATTTCTGAAGTACCTTCGCAGCATCCTTCAGGGCAACCACCTTTGGCAAAAGTCAGCTGCCATTTTCCCGACATTCCTGTTGCTTTACCACTACTAACAGTAATATATGATTTTGTTCCTACTTTTAAAAGTTCGAAACTACCATCGGTAATCAGATTTGTTTGAGCGTAAAATACTGATGCACTTGTAAGTAACAATGCAGAAATAAGTAGTTTTTTCATAAAATTTAATTTAAAGTGTTGATTTTAGGATTAAAAAAAAGAAACAGAACCTGACTATTACAGATTCTGTTTCTTCTTAAAAGGATTATTTGGAAAGTAATTTATAGCTACTGGTAGCCCCGGCTGCTGAAACTTTTACCAATACAAAACCATTGGCTTTAAAGCTCAGATTATCAGATGCGGAAGTCTTGCTGAAAAGAAGTTGACCAGCCAAATTAAAGGCTGAAACCTTGTAGCCTGATTCAATTCCTGCAACATGAATAATCCCGTTGGATGAAGTAACTATTGCATGTAAAGTATTCAAATTTGAAATGCCGGTATTAGTTTTTAAAACAATAACAGGATCGGTTGAAGCTACCGGAATACTAATATTTACATTCATTCCGTTACCTATATAATCAGTTCCATCCACTGTCAGCGTGTAACCTACAGGCACATTTGCAACCAATGTCATTGGAATTGCTAACAACCTCTTTACATCAAATATCTTTTGTTCTACAAAGTTTCCTAACAATGCAGGAGTAAATGCTTTATGATAAACAATGATATTGGTGATTTTTAAATCACCTGATATAGCTAAGTTAATTGTTGCATCATCCAAAAAACCTTGTGTTTTACTGTACAATGTATCCGGTTGAACAGCATCGTAGGTATTATTACGTATATTGCCAAAATGAGTTCCATTCAGAATGGTATTGGTAAACGTTGAACTGGTTGAACAATTTAAAGGTGTCAGGTTCATCAAATCAGCATATTTCGACTGTCTTACTCCTGCTGCATTATTATTGTAATTGGACAGTACACAGTTATTCATCACTACATCTAAGTTTGTAGTAAAATTGTCAGCATCAATGGAAGCACGGGCTGAACCTTTGCGCATGGCATAATTACCAATCAAACTGCAATCCGTCATATTCAGGGTGTTTTTAGGAATAGTATTAAACCAGATAACTGCACCTTTAGCCGTACATGAACTGTTTACAAATATAGAACGAAGCATATTTACAGTATTACTTGCACTACTTCCACCGGCAATATAAATGGCTCCACCACTGCTGGTATTATCTGCAGCATTTGTACAATAATTAGTATCAAAATAGCAATCGGTGATATTCATGGTTAATACCGATGTTCCGTATATGGCTCCTGCACGACCATAAGCTGTATTATTTTTAAACAAACAGTTTGTGAAGTTAATGGTTTTAGCGGTAGTTCCATTATTAAAAAATACTGCACCTCCATAACCATTTGCCGAAGACCATGTTGCCTGATTGCCGGTAAATGTACAATGGTCGAAAGAAATTGTAATATTGTAGGCTACCGCACCCATATAAAAAGCTCCACCATTGGCATTGAGTGAAACATTATTGATAAAATTACTATTCTTAATAGAAACATCGCCCTGACTACTTGTAATACTAATAGCAGTTCCACCGTTAGCAGTGGCCATATTGAAACCTTTGATATTTAACCCATCAAGCACTATACTGTAAAATCCGGGAGTTGTAGTTGCATTAATAGCAATACAACGTGCTGTACCACCTGATGTAGGTTCAAAAATAGTTGAATCGGCAGCTAAATTGCGGCTTAAAGGGATATCGGTACCAGTTAATGCAGATGAATAGCCTCCCATAACAGTAACATACTTGGTTATACTAAGGGAAGTAGAACGTTGATAAATACCGGCTGAAACATATACTTTGTCACCGTCAGCCAATCCGGCAGGCGTACCACCAATTACTGAAACATTACAGGCATCATCCCAACTTGCTCCGGTACCGGAAGCATTAGGTTTTACATACCAGTCTTTTGCACTCATTGTGCTAAAAGTCATTACTGCCATTGCTAAGGCAACCATAAATTTTAATTGTACATTTTTTTTCATAAGAATAAATTTTAAATAATTGATAATTTGTATTTTGAGTATATGTTCACTGTTTTTGTTGACAAATATAGACAATAAAATAGGATTTCGATTCAAATTCAATAAACAAAAATAGCCGATTTTAATTAATCAATAGCTCGAATTCTGATTGTCCGGATTAATGTTTTGATTTTTCAAGCTGTGCTGATGTGTTTTTTTTATTGTTGAATAAGTGATTTACCTTTGATTTTAAATTAACCTGAATATCATGTCTTTTTTTTACTTCCTGCACAACCCGATTGGTCGTGCAGGAAGATAAAAACACTGTTAAGGTTTAAATTAAAATGATCAATCAATAATCACTTTTTTAGTAATCGTCTTACCTCCGGAAGTTACACTTACCAGATATACACCCGGTTGTAGCGGAGTATTCAGGGTTGTACTTCCATAACTAAGAGTTTTTGAATAGAGTTTTTGTCCAATTGTATTGTAAATTGATACAGAGCTTTCACCTGAATTACCATTTACAACCACCTGATTAGTTCCGTTCACCGAAATCCAAACGTTCTGGATATCATTTCCATTAAATCCTGTTGCAATTGATGATGATTTGAAAATCAAAGCAAAACGGCTTGTATTATTGGTAGTTATTCCGGAGCTAAAAGTGTAAGCAGCATCGGCAGTTAACTGAACCGGTGTATTTATCAAATCAGAATAATCTTTCAGATAAATGCTTACCGATGGATCAAAGTTACTAATCTGTGATGCCTTGATACTAAAGTTAGCACCTGCCTGACCAGTTGTGAAACCGAGTGGGATTTCAGTATCGTAAGGTATAGAGTTCATACCATTGATAGCTACTTGTTCGCCACTAACCACAGTAAAAATCTCAGGAATTGAAACAGCATTAATTGCCATTTTAGGCGAATCATAAGCATCAGGGCCATTGGATGCTTTCGGATTAAATGCAAGGATAGTTTCATCCATATTCAAACCATTAGATACCTGCAAATTTAAAACTTGCTGAATGACATTGCTTGCTGATGGAGCACGGAACAAATTGTTTGAAGTATTACTGTGACCGCACATTGCATTACTGAATGACAAGGTAGTAGGGCTTTTACCGTCTTTCACACGTATCCAGAACGCCTGCATAGGTGGTATATACCCCGTTATAGATTTTCCACTTTTGGAAATTCCAAGACCAGATTTTAAGTTATACGTATCAAAATCATAACCAGTATCTCCCGAGTTTCTTGAACGTAACCAATACGAACTTAATATATTGGTTGTATCCATGGTTTCAAGATTCAGATAAGCAGCATAAGGATTTCCAACCAAATTGAATCCCAATTTAGATGCACCTGTAGTACGGGTTAGCGAACCTGTTGTTACATTTCCGGTATTTAATGATCCGGTAAAAGTAAGAGTAGTTGGTCCGGTTGCCGGTAATGCTATATAACCTCTTCCATTTTCAAAAGTTGTTCCCTGGGCAATGCTTTCCCAGTAAGCAGTAGCGAGACCAGTATAACCTGTATTATCACCGGGTTCGCGATATTGGTAAACAGTGTATCCAGCTGGTGTAGTTGCTCCTGTAACCGGAGAAGATACATACCAGTTGCGTGAAGCAGGCAGGTATTGTTGAACAGTAGCCGTACCCGAACCGGTTATAGTTGCAGGTGTAAGAATAGTTGCAGTTCCGGTAGAAGTAGATAATAGATTTAATATACCGTTATTGGTCATAGAACCAGTTACGCTTAAATGTTTATTTGCAGCAACTGAAAGAGATGCACTGGCATTAATTACGAGATTTGGAAGTGACATGTTTGCGTCAATGGTTTGCGTTCCACTGGTATTACCCACTGCAAGAGTTGCGTAAGTTGGAGTGCTGTAAATTGTTTGTCCTCCGGTAGTTTTGTTATAATTTACAGTTCCACCAGTTAAAGTAACTGTTGAATAATTGGTTGGAAAGTTACTTCCGGTCTGACCACCGGATGTTCCACCGAGATTTAATGTTCCTGCAACAGTTAATGTACCACCTGAAGTACCGCGGTTAGCAGTATATGCACCTAAATCCAACGTAGTCCCGGTAGCAATAGTCAAATCGCCTGCAATAGTTTTGGAGTTATTCAAAACAACATTGGTTCCTGAATTTTGAATGGTTACATTGGTTGGATAACTGCTTGTTGGCCATTCCTTATCCGTACTGGTATACGAACCTCCATTGTTATATACTAAATTACCGGAACTGTATGCTGCAGAAACACCATTGATAGACTGCACATATCCATTGCTATTGATTTGCAATGTCCCATTCACAGTGAAAGTTCCGTACTTACAAAGAATTCCCCGACTTAGTGCCAACGTTCCACCTGTATTTACATTCACCTGATAGAATTTCTTTTCTTCATCACCTGTAGTAGTAGCATCACCAGTCAAGGTGGTTATACTATTACTTCCAATATTAAGTTTTAAATCATTGCCAAAGCCATTATCTGTTCCAACAATCGCACCACCTGTAGCGGTAGAAATGGTAATGGTCTGTGTTCCGGTATTGCTCATTGTTAAAGTACGCATTGTACCACCTGATGCTTTCAACGTACCATTAGTTACAGTCAAATCACCATTTAGAGAACGATCGCCCTGCAAATTAACCCACGAATTATTAATCAGTGACACGGAAGAAGGACCAGAAGTAGCAGGCCATTCTAAACCCTGACCATAAGCTGAGCCACTTCCACCGCCTTGATTATACACTAATCTTGAACCTGCACCAAATATAGGTGAATTAGTATTCACGAAACAACTTGTTGTGCTATTTATAGATAGAGTTCCGTTTAATGTTGTGAGATATGTACTTCCTGATTTGCCAAAATCAAAATTTCCATTTGAATTTAAATCAACTGTAACATTTTGATTTATAGTTAAAGCGCCGGTACCAGAATTATTTGCAACAGCTTTATATTGATTTATTTCTATTTTCCCTCCCGAAACTGTAGAAGTTATACTCCGATTACCATTAACATAAATATATCCACCGCTATTATTTAGAGTAATTGAACGACCATTCAAATCTAATCCACCAGTATTGATAAGTTGTAAAACATTACCAGCAGTTGTATTTATAACAACATCTGTTGCAGGTGAACTGCTAACAACTACATTACCGCTGGTTGCTTTGTTAATGACTAAATAATCAAAATACACTGTACCACCACCGGTTTTAGTTACAGTTTGATTGCCTGTAGCAGCTGTAAAGAAAATAGCCTTGGTGTTGTTATTAACACTGGTTGAAGCACCAACAGTGTAATCTCCTGTTAAAGTAACATCTCCAGCTAAAGTAACACCACTCGCATTATTGAGAGTCAAATTATTATAAGTTAAACTAGGAATTGTTTGAAGTGAAGAGCCATTGAAACTAATCGTGTTACCCGTTACTGTATGCGTACCGGTTGCACTTGGAGTAAATGTACCGGCAATAGCTATTGTTCCTCCGTTTATTAATGTACGATTACCTGATGAAGCAGCTGTTAAATCGAGGTTGTTATAGTTCCCTGCTATTACTGTTTGAGTCGAAGTACTGTTATACATTACGGTTCCAGCCCAGGTTTTTCCTGTGGTTATTGCGGTACTAGAATTTTGTGTTTTAAAAGTGCCTGTGCCTAATACGTCATTAACTAAATATAGAGATGATGTCCCCATATCCATCGTGCCTTCTATAGTTAATGTACCGTTAACTGTAAGGCTCGAACCATTATTTACAGCAGTAGAAGTGCTACCTGATCGAATAATTAAATTATAGAATTTTGTTGAACTATTGTTTGGCAGAGATTGGTTGCCTGAACCATAAAACTCTACTGTTCCAGTTGCTGTTCCACCCGCTGTAAAATCTTTTGTTGAGGTTGGTGCAGTAGATGTAGAGGTCAAGACAGCCGTTTTAATAGTGCCATTATGATTGATAGTCGACAAAGTTCCACCCAAAGTTGCAGTTGTACCCAAATCCCATGTACCGTTAGCAGTTGTATTCAAGGTGGTTGCATTTACGGCACCGCCGGATGAGGTATTAGTTCCTGATCCATTTAAAAGTGTGAGAGTAGTATAAGTACCTGTTGGTATAGTTTGACCACCACCGGTAGCTGCAAACTGAACAGTGCCCGCAATGGTTTTTCCAGAGGGAAAAGGTGTTGAACCAGTACTGCTTGTTTTTAATGTCCCACTATTAGTAATGGTTGTTGCACCTAACAAGTTATTGGTACTCATATCTAAACTTGCACTGGTATTTATAGTTAATGTAGCACTAACGGTAAAATTGGTAGAAGCTGTTACAGCAGCAGAAGTAGCAAGAGATAGATTATTAAATGTAGGGGCGGTTGATCCTGCAATTGAAGAAGTTCCACTTAAACTAACTGTTCCGGCAACAAGTGATAATGCGCCATTTGTTGTTAATGCACCTGTTATGGTAGTGGTTTGAGTACCCGGTGTGAAAGTTACACTAGCTCCTCCAATTGTCAAACCACCATTTAGAGCAACCGCAGAATTTCCACTGTTGGTCCATGTTGAACCACCATTTAAGGTAACCAACCCTGTAAATATTTTTGCACCGGTAGAACTACTTATGGTCAGCGTACTTGCATTTGCCAAAGAAGTTGTTCCGTTAACTGTCAAATCATAACCTGCAGCAGTAAATCCGGCAGCAGTTCCATCGCCTACAGATAGATTACCGCCGATTGACAGCCCCACTACCGTAGTTGCCGAAGCAGTACCTTGAATACTTAAATTATTTGTAATCGATGTTGTTGTACTCGCTAAAGTTTTAGCACTCGTACCCGACAAAGTCAAATTATAATAGGTTGCAGTTCCATTGACTGTTTGTGTACCGCTTGCATTATAATTTACGGTATTGCCCGACGCAGTAGCAGTAAGTGTTGTTAAGGTGCTTGTACCGCCAATGTTTAATATAGCACTGCTTCCCTGTGTCAATCCTCCTGTTCCTATAAGTGCAGTACCAACAGTCAAAGTACCATTGTTAGTAAGTACTGTTGGAGAAGTAACCGTTACAGAAGGTATGCTCAATGTTCCGCTTAGTGCTTGTATAGTACCTGTACTGAATGTGTAAGCACCTGAGCCAGCAGTGAATGTACCATTGTTTGTTATACCACCACCATTTATCGCAACAGTGGAATTACCACTATTATTCCATGATCCATTTGCATTTACGGTTATCAAACCTGAAAAGGTTTTTGCTCCGGTAGAATTGCTAAGCGTCAAATTACCTGATGCTCCGCCACCAATGGTTGTTGTGCCAGTTACGGTAAATATGTAAGCACCATGTGATAACGTACCTTTATCATTGACAGTAAGGTTTCCGTTAACAGTTATACTATTTCCTGATGTTAAAGTAGAAGTATTTGTACCATCACCTATTGTTAAATTATAGAAAGTTGCTGCATTATATGTTTGTAATGCAGCTGCACCTCCAAATGTAACTGTTCCACCAGATATTGTTGTAGAAGCGGAAGAAACGTAATATTCACGATATCCAGGGTTAGCATTTGTACTATATATATTTATATTTCCACCTGTTTGGCTATAAATTGCACCACCCGATTTAAAAACTGCCATACTTGCCTGACTTAATGCACCACCAATTGGTATATTAATAGTACCCCCACTGATATAGGTATTTCCGAGATTGTTAAATACTCCATACACATTTAATGTACCACCTTGTATATTAGTTGTTCCTGTTGCCGCAGTTGCAAATAGAGCTAAACCAGCTGCTCCAGCACTATTATATGCACCCATACTTACAGTTCCTTGTGTTAACGTAAATGTACCATTACTAGTATGTGATATAGTTCCACCACCAGATCCCGTAGTTGCAACAGCATTTATTACTGCACTCGCATTATTAATGGTTAGCCCTCCTGTTGCTGATGTAATAGTCGCGGCAGAACTGCCGTAAGGTGTAATATTAGATGCACTGGTTATATTTAATGTGCCTGAAGTAATAGTTAGGGTTTGAGTTGTTACAGCGGTTGCCATAGAAAATACTGCCGACATAGTCAATGTATTAGAAAGACTCCCCCCCATATTCAAAGTGATATTATTGAACTTAACTGTATTGCCACTTGATACAGTTGTGTTTCCGGGTGTTGTAAATGTAATGTTGGTAACAGCACTTCCTCCTGTAATGGTTGTAAAGTCTATAGTACCATTATTATTTATGACATTCCCGCCAATGCCACCATAAATTTCAAAAGTATTCAGATTTGCATTTACTCCGGCATTGGTTGTACTTAATTTGGCACTTCCGGCAACCGTAACAGTACTACACTGAAAATCAGAGCCTCCTGAATTGACTCCACCAATAGTGAAAGTGGCATTTGTGTATGCGGCTCCTGTTCCGGCATTCGAACTATTTTGATCATTTACATACACATTTCCAATAGTACTTTGTCTTGTATTATTGGCATTAGTACTACTCGTAGGAACACTATGATTAATGTACATATTAGGGATTACATTATAGCCAAAAACAATCCCTACACCAGAACTCATTGCACTCGTTGTAGGTGTAGATATACCAATAGTAGTACCATTAACAGAAGTAACATAAGTACCTGCAATAATACTACTTGTTGCAGTAACTTCCATGCCTACCTTAACCAAACTGTTTGCAGAAGCCAAGCTTATGGTGTTAGAGCCAGATGTAAAAGAAGCTGTAGCTTGTGGTGTATAGAAAGTTGAACTTAAACTAGCATTTGTCGTACCGGTAAATGCCGATGATATAGTAAAACCTGAGCTAGTAAGGTTTGAAATTGTACTTCCAGTAGCACCTGTAACAGCAATAGCCATTCCGCTGGTAAGCAATGTGTTTGCATTTGCTAATGTAACAGAAGTACTACCATTAGTAAATCCACAATTTACTGTATAAGAGTCAGTAAAAGTTAAGGTATTAGTTGCAGTACTTGTTGCATTCGCAGATAAAATAACCTGAGGATTGATAGTAATAGCAGTTCCTGAAATGCTTCCATTTGATGTTGTCGACATAGTAATGGTGTATGGTCCGCTACCTGATGTACTTGATACGGTAGTACCTGAAGGAATTCCTGCTCCGGATATAATCATCCCATTGGTTATTCCAGTAATACTTGCCACATTGGTTACGGTATTAGTACTATTGGTAACATCGCCTGTAGTTGACAGTACTGATGATACACTTGAAACAGTTGTTCCAGCTGTAATGCCCGTACCTGAAACATATTGCCCTGCCCGGATTATTTTATTTGTTGCTTTCAAAACAACTGTCGTAGAACTACTTGTAGTTGTTGCTGACTGTGTAATGCCTCCATTACCAGATACACCATTACCTTGAGCGGTCATAGTAGCTGTTTGCCAACCTGCGCCATCGTACACCTGCCAGCCTGTAGTAGATCCTAAACTAGTAACTGAGGAAGTGGTTCTGTAATCACCTACCGATTGTGCGATCACATTCCCGAAAGCCACTGCCAAAACGATTGATAAAAGTAATTTTTTCATGATAATAAAATTTAAAAATTAATAGTATGATTGATTGTATATAATTTCACGCTACAAATATAGATGTGGTTTGTCAATAGTGTATAAAAGAATTGTTTCAAAAGATAGGAAAATTGTTACATTGGGTAAAATAGTAGCTCACGCGCTTTCAATTACAGGTCTTATCGCTTTGACTGAGATAACTTTAACTGACTCGTCAGATGACTTAACCATCAACCCCGTCGCTCAGAGAGACGGGTCGGTTAGCAAGTCGCTTGGAGCGAAACTCCGGGATATTGGAATTCCGATTGTTAGATTCTTCATCCGCTGACTGAAAGTCATCTGATGAATTAGATATCATGAATTAGATGTCAGATTATTCATCCGATGACTTTCAGTCATCTGATGAGATAGATGTCAGATTATTCATCCGATGACTTTCAGTCTTCTGATGAGATAGATGTCAGATTATTCATCCGATGACTTTCAGTCATCTGATGAATTAGATGTCAGATTATTCATCCGATGACTTTCAGTCATCTGATGAATTAGATGTGCGCTTTGCTTGGAGCGAAACTCCGGGATGTTGGAATTCCGATTCCGACAAAGAGAAATATTGACCGAATCGGAATTCGGTCATCCCGGTTGGAACTCCGTCATCCCGCAAACTCTCTGACTTAATGAGTGCTTCGCTTGGAGCGAAACTCACACTATGGTAAACATCAACAAACTGTAACCCAACATTGTTACAATGGATAAATATAAACACTATTATCAGATTTAATCAGAAAAATATTTTTACCTTTGCATCATAATTAAAAATCATAAGAATATGGCACGAATAGCAGGAATACCCGGATTAATATGCGATACAGATTTTAAAGGAAATATTAAAAGAATTACGATAGATGTAAAAAAGCAACCCGAAACAGCTATTTATATACTTCATAAATACAATATTTCTGAAAACGGTAAAATCTGTGTTCCAAATAAAAAAACCGCCGAGGCAATTAACGAAGTAAGGAGTACTAAAAAAGTTATTTTAAAAATGCCTAACGATTTTTATTAATGTTTAAAGTAACTGAAACAAACCGTTTTTCTAAAGATTTAAGACTTTGTAAACGAAGATCATATAAAATTAGTGATTACGAAAAAGTTTTTAAACAATTAAAAGATAACGGAAAAATTAATATAGATCATAAACCACACATTTTGTCGGGTGATTGGCAAGATACCTGGGAATGTCATATTAAAGGTGATTGGTTACTTTTGTATGTTTATGTTGAATACGAACACGATGAGAATGATAAAGAAATTTATAATACCGATTTTGAAATTATGCTTGTTAGAACAGGAACACATTCAGATTTATTCTAAAAAATAGTCAATACATAAAAACCGTAACAATTAACTTGTTGCGGTTTTTTTATGCCCTTCTCCCCCGCGATTTTATCGCGTGGTGCTAACAAAGAAGAAAAAGAATTATACCACATGATAAAATCGTGCGGTAGCGTGCGCTTTGCTTGGAGCGAAACTCCGGGATGTTGGAATTCCGATTGTTAGATTCTTCATCCGCTGACTTTCAGTCATCTGATGAATTAGATGTCAGATTTTTCATCAGTTTGACTTTCAGTCATCTGATGAGATAGATGTTAGATTATTCATCCGATGACTTTCAGTCATCTGATGAATTAGATGTGCGCTTTGCTTGGAGCTAAACTCCGGGATGTTGGAATTCCGATTCTGACAAGAATTAGCTTCTGACCGAATCGGAATTCGGTCATCCCTTCTATCTCGGATTTTGGGTATTGCGAGTTCCAACTCACAATATAGGGCAACCCAAGCGGAATTCGGTCAACCCAAAAACTCTCAGAAGGGTATTGGCAAATTGGTTTTCTTGTTAAATATTTTATTTAAATGAAAAATACTTTGATGAAAATCAAGGAGGGTATTAATATATAACCTATCTTTGTATCGTATTCAAAACCAACTACTATATGCCAACAATTTTTATTGCATTAGGAATTTATTTCCGGTTTTACTCCCGCGAGCACGAACCAATTCATGTACATATTAAAACTGCCGACGGAAACGCAAAATTTGATATTGACCCCGAAATAAGGTTGATTACAAACAACGGAGTTAAACCAAAAGACTTGAAACATGCGGAAGCGATTATTGAAGAAAACAGAGAATTGTTTATTAAAGAATGGAAAAATACATTCGGAGAGTAATGTCCAACTGTATGTAAAATAATGGAGGATAGAATTATGACAATCAAAAGAATATGGTTTGCCGATGAAAAAATTTTCATCCTTACCGATGATGGAAAAGAACTATGGCAGTCGCTCTTATGGTATCCGAGATTACAAAATGCCACCAACAGTCAGCGCATGGATTACGAAATAGACAGCGAAGGAATACGTTGGGACGAATTAGATGAAGATGTCAGCCTTGAAAGCTTCACATACGATAACCCCATGCCCGAAGGAATATCTTACATCTTCAAAAAGTACCCTGAACTGAATGCAGCTGCCATAGCTCGCCGAATGAATATGAAACAAAGCTTGTTGGCGGCTTATATAAACGGAACTAAAAAACCATCGTCCGGCAGGGAAAAACAAATAATTGATACAATAAAAACCATAGGTGTCGAATTAAGTTGTTTGCATATAGCCTGAATTATTGGCAGTCTAATATCCTCGCTAGCACTGGTCTGTGACCCATGCTTCTTTTTTATCTTACTATAGCACGGATTGAAAATCCGCATTAGCGGGGTTAATGAGGGCTTCGCTTGGAGCGAAACCCTCAGTTTGGAAGTATGCTGGCTCAAATTTCGGGTGGGTTTTGCGAGTTCCAACTCACAGCCCAGGGCGAATTTCGGGTATTGCGAGTTCCAACTCGCAATATAGGGCAAGTTTCGGGATGTTGGAATTCCGATTCCGACAAGAATTAGCTTCTGACCGAATCGGAATTCGGTCATCCCTACTATCTCGGATTTCAGTCGTCCCTCGTGCCAATACCAATGAATTATAAAAGTCTGTATTTTTGTATGTTTGTTAATAAGCATTATACAAGTTATATCTAATTGACATTTAGCATTCTACAATTTAAAGAAAAAGAATAGAACGCTGATTTACGTGAATTTAGCGGATTTGTCTATATAAATATGTAAAAACGGATTTTATCCCCGATAAATCGGGTCTGATTTTTCAGAACAAACAACGAATCGTTTCGCCAAAGGCGAAAAATTATCCGTTTTAAAATCAGCTAAACCAGCGTAAATCAGCGTTCTATTATCAATAATTTTCTAACTTATATAAACTCTAATGTACGAATTGTAAATTCGCACCAGTTGAGGAAACCATCATTTAGGGTACAAATTTTGTGTTTTAATCTCTATTTATAAAAGAACAATTATACATATTTACTCTATAGCAAATAGAATATAAATGTATATTATTGCATTTGAAATAGAAATCATGTATCTTTGCGCTGAAATAATAATAATCAATATGAAGGACATACTAAGATTAGTTCTCAAAGAACAGAATAAACAAATTTATTATCAAGAAGTTGAACGTGTGATACCTCAGGAATTGATAGATTCACAGGAAATACTGGTTATTTCAGGTATTCGTAGATGTGGAAAATCCGTTTTGCTACAGCAAATCAGAAAAAAGCAAAATGAGCAGGACTATTTTATCAATTTTGATGATGAGCGTCTGCTAAACTTTCAGGTTGACCATTTTCAACTGTTACATGAAGTGTTCATCGAAATGTATGGAGAACAAAAGACATTTTATTTTGATGAGATTCAAAATATTTTGGGTTGGGAACGCTTTGTAAGAAGATTATATGATGCTGGAAATAAAGTTTTCGTTACCGGATCGAATGCTACAATGCTGAGTCGGGAATTAGGAACTCATCTTACCGGCAGGTATATCCGCTACGAACTTTATCCATTTTCATTTAAGGAATTTATTGCTTTTAAAAACAACAAATTACCTGACGATAAAATATATACAACCGTTGAACGGGGTTTAATTGCAGGTCTGCTTCAGGAATTTCTATTGAGTGGTGGTATCCCTTTATTTTTAAAAACAAAACAGGATCTTTACTTAAAACAACTGTATGAATCTATTCTGTATAAAGATGTATTAGTCCGGAATAAATTGACGAACGAGAAAGAGCTACTACAATTAGTTTATTATTTAGCCAGTAATGTTGCCAAACCATCGACAAATAAATCACTCACGGGAATTATTGGAGTTAAGAACCCGACAACAGTTCACAATTATATCGAATTTGTAGAAAATACATACTTGCTTTTCCAAATTGCCCGGTTTGATTTTTCATTAAAATCACAACTTTTAAACCCAAAGAAAACATATTTTGTTGATAATGCATTAATTCTGAAATTGGGGTTTAATTTCACTGAAAACAAAGGTCGTTTACTCGAAAATATGGTTTTCATAGAGCTTAAACGGCGTGGTTATGAAATTTATTACCATCAAGGCAAAGGAGAATGTGATTTTGTTATCCGAAGTGGATATTCAATAAATCAGGCTATTCAAGTATGTTATTCGTTTGACAATGAAATAACTAAAAAACGAGAAGTAGACGGATTGGCAGAGGCTTTGAATACTTATAATTTAGAAGAAGGGTTGATATTAACCATGGATTTTGAAGAAAAAATTATTATTAACACCCTTTCTATCCGAATAATTCCCGTTTGGAAATGGTTGCTTGAGTAATTGAGTTCTAAGAAAGATGGGTATCACGATTTTCATATCTAACTTGCACAGTTAATACTAGTTCAATTCCTATTGGTTTTGTTCCATTCAGAATCCGACAAATTAAGGTATGACAGAATTCCGATTCCGACAAGAATTAGCTTCTGACCGAATCGGAATTCGGTCATCCCGTAAACTCTCTGACTTAATGAGTGCTTCGCTTGGAGCGAAACCGTCAGTTAGGGTATGTGTATTGCAAGCCTATATATTAGAGATTATATAAGTTAGATTGTTATTGATAAAAGCATGCGGATAAACGCTGATTTAGCGGATTTAAAACGGATTTTATCTCGCCTTTGGCGAGAAAATAAGAACTTTGTTTTTTAAATCAGACCCGATTTATCGGGTATAAAATCCTATTATTAATCCGTATTTACAATTTATGCCGTCAAGTCGGCACGTCGAAATACTCCGTCTGTTCAAATCAGCTAAATCAGCGTTTATCAGCGTTCTATTGATTTGTATTAAAATATAAAATCCTATTATTCAAACACATACAACTTATATAATGCCTATTGTTTTGTTTATTCGATAAATTATATGTATTTTTGTCGAATATAAACGATAATTTGTATGGAAAAGGATATTATAAAACTATTAATACTTGAATATCAACGCAAAGTAGTTGAAGTTGCTTTTCAGGTGCGTCCTTATTTGGTAGAGGATCAGCAAAATTATGTGTATGTAGGTTTACGTCGGGTTGGAAAATCATATTTGATGTTTCAACAAATACGCCATTTATTGAATTTGGGTCATTTGGCAGATGAAATACTTTATTTTAATTTTGAGGACGATCGAATTGCTTCTTTGTCAATCGATGATTTGGACAGAATAAAGATATGTTATGAAGAGATGTTTGACTGCCAACCCATTTTTTTTCTGGATGAAATTCAACTTGTAGAACATTGGGAAAAATTTGCCCGAAGGCTTGCTGATCAGGGATATAGGATTTATATAACCGGAAGCAATGCCAAGATGTTAAGTAGCGAAATAGCCACTACCTTGGGTGGACGCTTTATGATTCAAAATGTATTTCCTTATTCTTTCAGGGAATATATAGGACTTGCAGGTATCGACTTAACAGATAAAAATTACTTGTATCGCTATCGTTTTGAAATAGTAAAAGGCTATGAAACATATTTCCGATATGGTGGTTTGCCTGAAATAATTCATATTGACGACAAAAGAGCTTGGCTCAGTGGTCTGTATCAGAAAATATTTTTTGGGGATTTAATCAGTCGCTACCAGATTCGAAACGATTTTGCCTTACGCGTTTTGATTCGGAAATTAGCCGAGAGTGTAAAACAGGCTACTTCATTCAATCGATTGGCTAATGTTGTTTCAGCTTCGGGGAAAAAAATCAGTACTGATACCGTAATAGATTATTTGGGTTATTTGAAAGAAACATGGATTACTTTTTCGGTTGAAAACATAGCTGCAAAGTTGGCAGAAAAGGAAGCAAACAAAAAATATTATTTTATTGACAACGGTTTATTAAATTTGTTTCTGGTTGACCCAATCACTTCATTATTGGAAAATCAAGTAGCTATCCAATTGCATCGTTTGTATGGTAATGATGTTTATTTTTATCACCAAGCTGTAGAAGTAGACTTTTATGTATTGGAAGAACAATTAGCAGTGCAGGTTTGCTACAGTTTAAACGATATGGAAACCCGCAAACGTGAAGTGAGCGGACTACTAAAAATGAAGAAACACCTAGATATTAAAAAAATGATAATTATTACCAAGGATGAGGAAGAAACAATATTAGAACAAGGAATAAATATTGAAGTTATACCGGTTTGGAAATGGTTGTTGGATTAATTAATATTAAGTAATTCTATGACATCAAAAAAAATGATATAGTACAAATCCTCTTCAGGGTATGATAATAAAGTTAGTTTTTTTAAAATTAATGTTGATTGGCTACTAAGGTTAAGACCTTATTTGTTAGCTTTTAAACCTTAGTAGTTATGGTCGTCTATCTCAACAAAACCTTATTCTTTTGCTGATGCGGGTTTATATTCGATGCAGAACCATCGACCCCGTCGTTCAGAGAGACGGGGTCGGTTAGCAAGTCGCTTGGAGCTAAACTACGGGATGTTGGAATTCCGATTCTGACAAGAATTAGCTTCTGACCGAATCGGAATTCCGTCATCCCGTAAACTCTCTGACTTAATGAGGGCTTCCCTTGGAGCGAAACCGTCACTATGTTAGATTATTCATCCGATGACTTTCAGTCATCGGATGAATTAGATGTCATGAATTAGATGTCAGATTATTCAACAGTTTGACTTTCAGTCAGCGGATGAGTTATACCAAATGTATTTATAAAATAGTCCAATTAGTGTAATTGGATTTTTTTT
>JBAXMR010000043.1:0-33914 GCA_037134195.1 Paludibacter sp.
ATAAAAAAAATCCAATTACACTAATTGGACTATTTTATAAATACATTTGGTATTAGCAATGCTTCTTTGTGTTGTATCAGATAGACGATTATTTCGTCAACCCCCATGCCATCAACACCACCACTACCTTTGTTGGACTTTACTTGTTTATAAGCGTCATTCAAGTTTATTGGAGAAAGAATCATTTCTAGCAATCCATAATCCGCTTGTTCAATGTTTGTGAAGTTGTTTTCAGTTATCCCCATGTAAATCTGCCCTCCAAGTGTGCTTTCGGTTTCCCACCTATCCTTACCTTGTGAGGTATCGTGAGATTTTTTCTGCTTTCTGCCTTTCATGGGGTAACATTCATGTACTTTCACTTGATTAAGATTCAGCCCTTCAATCAAGTGAGTCCATCCAATTATTATAACTCGCGTATATCGGCTCGTTGACTTGCATCTACTATGGCTTCTGCTGACTTCTCACAGCAATTATTAGCCGTATTTCTGAAAATTAATTCATATCAATACGTCTGTGAGACCTCCCGAGGTAAGACGAGTAACCTCCTTTCCATATATCGGCATCATCTACACGGTTGTATCTGCTCAGTTTATTGGATTTTGTTTTGTATGGCAAACTCGTCCTACAACTTGTGCCTAATGATGTTCGTGTTCCTCCGACCGGAAGTTTGCCGCCGGCTTCCTTCAGATTCCACCTCACGATGGACACTCTTGCCTTGAGCTAATGGTTAGCAGCGTTCGACTGAGCTCACGCCGAAGTCTGATAGCCCCAATAACGGGTTTGAACCGTCAAATATACTCGTCATGCTCGTCGCACCAATAAGTGGAAAGTTCCCTGACTTCGGGTGAACCTTCCGACAACAAGCTGAAAGTTCTCTGATGGCAATTGATATTATAATGAGGGTGTTCAAAGAAGAAAAAAAGCGAAATCCATTTTTTCTCACCTCGGCGCATAATAAATAACACACACCCCGATTAAGGCAATGGTGGCACCGATTATGTCGTATTTGTCGGGTACGAAATGATCCACTTTCATAGCCCAAAGCAGCGACATTACGATAAAGAAACCACCATAAGTGGCATATACCCGGGCAAAACTTTCGGTCTGAAGGGTGGCTACCAGTCCGTAAAACACCAGAATAATTCCGCCCAACAATCCGTACCAAAAGGATTTGTCGTCCTTTACCCATAACCACACGAGATAACCGCCGCCTATTTCGCAACAGCCGGCAAGGATAAAAATTAATATAGATTTAAGAATTGGCATAGTTGTTTTTATTTGAAACTTTTTAGTGTCTTTCGGACGATTAAAAGTTTTATGAAATGATTATATATACTTCACGACCATATACACGGCCACTCCAAGCAGAAACACAGCATAGATTTTTTTGAAAGTCGAACTGTTGAGTTTTATAGCTAGTTTTGTTCCAAAAAATACACCCACCACTATACCTAAGGCAATGAGTCCGGCATACGTCCAGTTCATATAACCTGCCTGTGCGTACACAATTACACTGGGCAATCCTACCGGTAGTTGCAATGCTGCCAGTGAAGTAGCAGTTGCAGCTTTGTTGTCGTACCGGAAGAATTTTACCAACATCGGTACAATGACCAGTCCTCCACCTTTGCCAAATAGTCCGGCAAAAACTCCTGCTGCTACTCCCAGCAAAATAAATTGCCAGAAATGATATTGAACTGCTTCGGGTATCAGTGGGTTTTCGGGCGTGGTTTGACTCTTTGTGCGAAGCAATTTGGGAATATCCAGATACCCAATGGCCACATAAAGCAAAATGGCTGCATAGAGTTTCGAAAGTATTTTCACATCGAGTGTAACCGCCAGCTCAGCTCCGAAATACGAACCCGAAAGCAATCCCAACGATATCCAGAGCGCATTACGAACGTTGATAAATCCGGCTTTGTAGTAAGCAATAACTCCAAGCACACCCACAGGCAACAACATGGCTGCCAGCGATGTGGCATTGGCATTGAGTATTCCCATGCCAAAAAATGCAATCAGCGAAGGAACCATTATAATTCCACCGCCAATTCCAAACAAACCTGACATAATGCCGGCACAAATACCAAGTAATAAAAATGCTAATTCCATTTGTGTTATTTATGTACTGCAAAAGTAATCATTAAAAACCAATTTTATTAAAATGCTGTCCATCCTAAAATGCAAAAAGGGGAAACAACCCTAAATGTTCCCCTTTGATTTGTTCCAGTGGGAGCACTACTTTAAGTCGTACCTCCACTAAGAATTGATAGCATCAAAATCTATTTTAACCCCAATTTAGCACTAAATTCAAATTCTGATTTCTCACCTTTTATATGAACAACATATAAACCTGCTTTTAAATTCCCTCTGTCCAACACCACTGTATTTCCAATGAATGATTCCCGATGGACTTCGTTACCACTCAAATCATGAATACTAATATCAAATTTAGCTTGTTCAGCGATATTAGGTAGTTCTACTACAAAGTGATTGGTGGCAGGTTGCGGATAAACCAATGCTTTGAGTAATATTTGTGGATTCTCTACAGTTGTTATCGGACAATTAGTCAAACTCACATTAAGTTTGTTTCCATTCATGCCATTTTGTTGGTAACAAGCAGATTGAGTTACACCGGTAATATCAACTGTTTGTGGCGACCCGGCTTTACTGAAAATCACATTTACGGTGGTAAAAGACGATGCAAATGTATATGAATACCAGCCGTTCCCAATGTCTGTCATGGCAGTTCCCGGCCATGAACCAGCTATAGCTGTACTAGCTCCGGTCCATGCATAAACCGAAACTGCGGTTGTACCCCAATCAGTCGGTTTTTTGAAGGAAACGGTTATTCCTGTTGGAGTTATAGTTCCAACCGTAAAACTAGCGGTATAGATTGCATCGCTCAGAAAATCAGCACTATCCAAAATCCGATAAGTAAATGAACCTGTAGCAGTTCCTGCAGTATATGAAAGCTGAGTAACATCTGTTATTAGTTGATTAATTATCACTGGAGTATTATTCGCAACAAGACTTCCGTAAGTTGGAACTGAAAGCACTTTAACACCTTTGAAAGTATTAGAAACGGGACTGCTAAACCCAAAATCGACCGAAGTAAAAGTATAAACCTGACTTGCTGTAAGTGTTTTGCTGATGTTTTGTCCAAGTGGGTTATTGGTTGCAACCGGTGTGATAGTAATCAGATAATTACTACCACCATTATTGTCCCAGTTGCCGGAACCAAGATTAATTACAAAATTAATGGTACTTACAACCTGTGCCGGATTGTTGAATGGACCAAGTGTTACCTGCCATACTCCGTTTACAAGTGTAAATGGTGTTTCTACAGCTCCACCGGTTGAAGCTACAGTTCCCGCTGGTTGATAGGCTGCGTTTGCAGTTGTCCAGCTGTTCACACCCCAATGCAAAAACGAAGCAGCAGTGGCATTTTTACAGGCGATTGTAATTGTTTGTGCTGATGTGGGAGAGGTTGTTGGTATCCATGTCACATTTCCGGTCGTTCCACCATTATCACCAGTTCCATTGCTCACGTACACGTGTTGAATCGGACTGCGGAAGATATTTCCTTTGGTGTCAACAGCTTCTACATAATAATCTACCAGCGTATCTTTCAGGTTTTTAATTTCTGCATAACACAAATCTGCTTTAGCCTTTGGAAGAATGAAAAAGTTTAATTCCGAATCATTAGTCGGGTCGGCAGCCATTGGACGGCGAGTCATAGCAATGTCCTGCCAAGAAGTAACATCAGCACCACCTATGTATGTTTCATTTTGAGTATTATCCATCGAATTTACACCATTCAAATCAGTACGGTATTTCAATGTTACCGATGTCAGTCCGCTTACGTCATAAGCATAGGTCCATACATGAAAATCTGACGAATAGTTTACTTTTTTATAGCCTGTAGTTGGACCAAAACCTATACTCCCCGGATTATACGGAAAACGCTGTGGAATAAAAACTGATGGAGGTGTGTTATCAACTCCAGAGTGAGCATTAATCACATTTTGAGCAAAATTAATAGCAATGTTTCCGGTCATTGAAGCCTTTACCTCCATGTCTTCGGCCTTGCCATAATACATAAAACCGGAATTCAATCCACCAAAATAGAAATGCCATGCTTTTTCGGCATTTGTTGCTGAAGTTCCACCGTCTGCAATTTTATCTATGCGTAAATTGCCACCTTCAAGGTCTTCGGCCATTGTTACATAATTCTCGGTGGCTGTAATTACTGCCCAGTTGCGGGCATCTTCTGTCCAACCATCGGGATTGAAGCGATAAGTTGCTGCATCATAAAGTGGCCATAACCAGTTTATAAACTGCGGATGTCCCCAGTCGCTGGCGGCATTAACCCACGCACCATCTTCCACATGCACAATATCGGTTGCCGGAACAGGATGATTGCTCAGAAACTGCTGAATGGTGGTTGGCTCATATCCGGCACTGGCAGCTGCATGACTAAATCCGGTTACCGATTCGTTGTAATAACTGCTTCCACCACCCCAGGCATTATCGCCGTCATGAGCCATCAAAACTATTGATGGCTGGGTTGTATTGCTGTAAGGCTCAATATTCGTTGATATATCACCTGTTCCGTGTGTCCCAAAACCATCTAAGTAACTGATATAATTACACATTGGTACAACATCAATTTTATAGGTTGTTCCGGTTGAAGGGTCAATGTATTGAGCCTTGTGTGCCTGGTAACAATAAGGTGCTGCCAGCAAACTTCCTCGTCCATCAATCGTTCCAGTAAACCAGTTGTTTCCACTTGCAGTTACGATGTCGGCTTTGTTGGGAGCTTCAATGTTACCGGTAATATTGTAGGGATGAACGTAATCGGAAAGTGTCCGTGCTAAATGACTGTTTGCCACCACCGACCATTGAATGCCACAATCGACCAGACTTTTAATAATTCGTTCAGAAAAAGCACATTCTGCCGGCCAATAACCTTTGGAAGTATAGCCGTAGTATTTATTGGCAACATATTGATGTGCTTTGATTTGTTTTACCAGCGTTCTGTCGCTAACTAAGGGTGAAAGCGCATGGTCATTGGTAAAACATACGATGTCAAGTCGTGGAAATCCACCCGAAGTTTTCAGCGCGTTGGCTTCTTTGTATGGATTCATCCATCCTGATGAGTAACTCCATTGATTTTTTAATCCGAGTGATTGGATATTTTCCATCAATCCGCCTGAAATGCTAAGTTGAGCACCGGCATTGCTTATGTCTTTAATTGCATTTACAGCATCTCTTGGAGTAAACTGATAGGCATTTATACGGTCTGCCAGATTAAAAATACTTTGTAAATCATTGGTTGGATGAGGAACAGTGCTGCCCGGATACATATTTCCGCCGTTCGATTTAAGTCGTTGCGATTCTTCTACATATTGTTTTGAATCGGGTTTGTCTACACTTTTTTCAGCCCAGTAGTCAGGTTGATCCATGTGCCAAAGGTAAGTGGTGTGGATTTTTTGCGCTGAAAGCGAAGAAATGAAAAACAGTACACTTAAATAGCAAAGTGATAGTTTTGAATTCATAAATATTTGATTTTCGGGTTGTGAATCGCAAATATACAGATACAAAATAGCTTCAATATTCAAATCACTTCCTATTCTTCAGTTTAATTATGCAAACGTTTGTGGGTTAAGTATATTTATATTCTTATCATTTGAATCCAACTTTTTGCCGTATTTTTGTGTTTAATACAACAAAATCACTTTCTTGTGTATTAAAAAAGACTATACTTTGAACCCTAATCACTAAATAATAGCATGAGTTATATTCCTGCAAAACCAACAAAACTTGGACTTATCCGCTTGACAAACATAGATCTACGTGAAATAATACCTTTCATTGATTGGGGATTTTTCTTTATGGCATGGCGCATGTCGGGTAAATATGATGGAATCGAAACAGTTCATGATTGTATTTCTTGTAAAACGAGCTGGCTTCATCAGTTTCCGCTTGCCGACCGCTCCAAAGCTGAAGAAGCACTGAAACTTTATAAAGATGCGCAGGAAATGTTGCGCCAAATGTTAGACGAAAAAGTTGTCTCAATTCATGCCAGCTTTGGTGTTTTTCAGGCTTATGCCATGGACGATGATATTTTTATTGAAAATGCAGATGAAACCATAACGTTGCCCATGCTTCGCCAGCAACATGCTGCTACGGATGGATTTTGCTATTCGTTGGCTGATTTTGTTGCACCAGAAAATGACTATGTAGGAGCTTTTGCCACTACAATTCAAGGCGTGGAAGCTTTTGCCGAAACTTTTGACTATGACGATGATGTGTATCACTCCATTTTGGCTAAAACGCTATCCGACAGACTTGCAGAAGCTGCTGCCGAATGGATTCACTACAAAGTTCGTAGAGAATACTGGGGTTATGCCCCCAACGAAAGTCTATCAATAAAAGAAATGCTTAAAACTCAATACAGTGGTATTCGGCCGGCTGTAGGTTACCCATCATTACCCGACCAGTCTATTATTTTTGAATTAGAACCCCTTCTGAAATTCAGCGAAATAGGCATACAACTTACAGAAAATGGAGCCATGTTCCCCAATGCTTCCGTGTGCGGATTATATTTTGCTCACCCAAAATCGAAATACTTTATGATTGGTAAAATTGACGAACATCAATTCTTAAATTATGCCCATCGATGCGGAAAATCTCCCGAAGTACTGCGTAAATGGTTGGCAGCAAATCTTTAAAAACCCTTTTTAAAGCTACTCGAATACGAATGTCCATAAAAGCAATCAATGTTGTTTTGTTAACACTCGTTACAATACGTCCTTGCCAATAGTCATAACTTCCAAGATATGTGCTTGACTGGATTATCTTCAGGAAAACAAATATTTCCTGAACGTCAAAGTACCTATCTCATATGGTCGTGAAGGTAATTCAATACCAAATTCCGGTTTTCCTTGTTGTTATAAATAGAATTGGAAATAGGCAGATTTTGGAAATTCATTATAAAAGTCAGGATACTATAACTGAATAAGACTGGAAACATTATACATTCAAGCTCATACAACTCTAAAAAACAGCTTTTCTTTGCAATCCATTTGCCTATAAAAAATATTTGTTGTAATTTTGAGCCACAAATTAAACCAATGTCTTATGGTGTAATGGTAGCACTGCAGTTTCTGGATCTGCCTGTCTAGGTTCGAATCCTGGTAAGACAACAAAACAAAAATGTAAACGCCTGATTATCAAATATGATAGTCGGGCGTTTTTTATTTATGGTAAGAATAGATTTTTTTTACTTATTCAGCGTTTAAATAGGTCGGTTTTGAGTATCTGAAAATATAATATATCTAAGTAAAGCTGATGAGAACAGGAAACATAATCAAAAGATCAACAGGACAAATGCAATAGCAATGACTAAAAATATTTTGATTGCATTGTTTGTCCGAAAAGACTATAATACTGCAATCGAGGTATTTGATGATGTCGTCTCGAAAACCAGAGAAATTATTAGACCCGGTAGGTCAAACGTAAGATATACATCGACAAAAAAAACTTTATTCAATGAATTACAAAAGATTATGACAAATCACTAACTTAATGACATTGAATTATTATGTCAAATTTATTAATTCGTTGTATATAATACCGTTTGCACAAACAAAAAGTTGCAATTTCAACATCCTTTCATTGCATCTTTTTGTTTGAGGTGTATTAACCACAGAAGAATTATAAAACATCCTTCAGCCTGTTTTGTAATTACAGATGGTATAGTTAGTCATGAGACACCACGCAGATAGTTCCATCCTCTTTTCATGCCGGCAATACCGCAGACTATCAAGAAGTATATCTGTATATTCATTTCTTGTAAATACAACATCTACCCATTCAACAACAGCAAAGCTAACAAAATATACTCCCTCCAGAGTTTTTGTACTTATAATTTCTACTCATTGCACACTTTCATTTATTTTTTTGACTTGCCACACGATGAATTCGTGCGGCAGAAGGCAAGGTACGGAATGTTCGGTTTCATCAGTACCTCTATCTACTTCTGATGTTGGACTGCCCATGATAAAAGTGCCGGCAGGAATAAGGGCGGTGGAAATGCTTATAGGGGATGATCCACTACTTGCTTTAACCACACCAATACCTATAGAACCACCACTACTATTATTGATTATTCTTATTTTAGTACCGTAATTATTGTTGAAGTTAAGTGTATAAATAGTATCTTTATTATTCAGGGTATCTTTGGCAGTATTTAACGTATAGTCTGTTTTCCATGTTCCATCTGCAGTCAGTTCCTGAACCAGAAATATTCTTCCGGGTCCGGGGGATAGCATATGCAATTCCATGCTTCCTAATTTCTTCATTGAGGGCAATGCCAAATATGAACCTCCCACTGCTGTTGATCTATCTAATTTAAGCCAATATTTGATTGTATCTCTAACTGTAGGATTTGTAGGCAGGAACATTCCAATACGCATGCTGCTGGAGTTTAAACCATTCGATACATAATAATTTCCATTAGCAAACGAAGGATATGAAAACGACAGAGGTTCATAAACACTGCTTGGATAAACAGCCCCCCAGGTGCCATTACTGAAATCAGCTTGAACCGTCATTACACCATCTAAGGTTGTGAAACTTACTGAGGCAGCAGAAGGAGTAGAATTTCCAGTGCTTGAGCCATTACCAATTGCCTGAACTTCGTAAGTGTATGTTGTGTTCGATACTAATCCTGTAATCTGATAAGAAGAAGCTGTTTTATCAGTTACAGTTATTTTGCTGAATAAACTTGTTCCATTGTAAACCAATACGGTGTATCCGTTAGCGTCTGAAGTTGGAGTCCAGTTCGCAGTAAAACTTTCAGCACCAATAGTAGTAGCGGAACCTATCGTGGGAGTAGCTACTTTTGGAAGAGCAGATGCTGCTACGGCATCAGACCACGATTGACAAACACGGATACCACTTACATAATAATTTGATTTATTAGCGCCTTTGTTGGCTATCATCAGATATTGCATTGCTATTCGTGCAGGAGAAATGGTTAATGGATTAAAAGTTCCATCATCTTTAGCATATTCGATTGGTTCAGATGCACTTCCAATAGCTGGGTTCACATACAAATAAGCCACTTGAGTAGTTAAATCATATTTCATTACAACGAAATTCACAGTTCCGTAGCTGTATTCATTTAATCCATTTACAATATCAGAAGATGCACCACTCGAACGTGTAATACCCAACTTAAAAGTTGAACCCGTTGAGCCTTGCCTAATCCATAAACTCATGGCTGAACGATGAATAGAGTCCGATAAACTTACTGTTTGACCCATAGTTCCACCTTGTGTCATAGGTTGGATGAAAAATGAAGCATAAACTGTTCCGGTAGTAATTGCTGTTGTAGAAAATGATTTGGAAGTTAATAAAACTGAGCCTGGAGGTGTACTTGAAGATGATACTCCCACATATACATTATGTAAAGAGTTTCCCTGACCAGATAAAACAGGAGTATTATTCAAATCGGCATAACTTAACCCTGCTTTGTCTAGAAGACGATAATCTGTTCCGTTCGGTTCTAACGTGTTCCCCGAATAATTTGTCCAGCCATTAATTATAGCCATATTATCTGTCGTTGGAAAATTCGAAAATATTTCATCCATTAAAACCTGAGTTTTGTAAGTAGTAAAACTTACTTCATTCCCATAACTAGTTCCGGCACTATTGGTTGCATACGCACGAATATAATAAGTTGTTCCGGCAGTTAATCCTGTTATGGAGCTTGTGAATGTGCCTGTACCTGAGCCATCTAATGTTTTACTGTTTGCTATAGTTGGATTTACAGTTGTATTCCAGCAAACTCCACGTGCTGTAACTGATGTACCACAATCACTGCTAATAATTCCTCCACAAAAAACAGTTGAATTACTTATAGATGTAGGATTTGTTGTAGTAAGCACTGGTGTTACGACAGGCACAACTGTTATTTTTCCTAAATTTGTTCCACTATTTTGAAAAAAAGTTGATTGTGATATATTTGTAATATCTACTGTTTGAAGTCTTCCATTATCGCTAAAAACTATATTCACAGAGCTAATGGAATTATCAAAAGTATAGCTATACCAACCATTTCCATTATCTAACAAAGCCTTCCCTGGCCAGCTACTGAAAATATTTGTAGTTGAACTTGTCCAAGCCCAAAGATAGACAGTTCCCCAATCTGTTGGTTTTAAAAATGAAATTGTAATAGGTTGAAATAGGGCTGTAGTAAAACTAATTTCATTTCCATAACTAGTACCCACACTATTGGTGGCATACGCCCTTACATAATAAGTAGTTGTTGGACTTAAGCCGGTTAGTGAACTTATAAATGAACCCACACCTGTACCATCAGTAGAAAAACTATTGGCTATAGTTGGTCCTGAAGTTGTACTCCAGCAAACTCCCCTAGCAGTTACCGTTGCACCGCCGTCACTGGTAATATTACCTCCACTCGTCGCTCCTGTAGTTGTAATTGAGAATATAGCTGCACTTGATATGGTTGGAACTGTATTTACTGCTGATGAATTTCCTATTAGATTGCGTGTAACATCCATTGCATTTGTACTTGACATGGTCAATATTGCATTATGGATTCCTGTCTGTGTTGGCGAATAAGTTATTGAAACATCTGTGTTTGGAACATTACCACCAGATTGTAATATAGTTTTTTGTGATAGGGAAAACAAATCTGCATTAGTTCCAGATATTGTTAGATTCAAATCAGATGTTAAATTACTTCCGCTTACATTTATTATTTCTGAAACACTGTTTCCTGTGTTACAATTAAATAAAATGTCTGTAACATCAGTTATTGTAATTGTTGGAATAATTATTGAATTAGTTGTAAAACTTTGTTCGTTACTATAACTTGTACCTACACTATTAGTAGCATAAGCCCGAACATAATAAGTAGTTAAAGGGGTTAAACCTGTTATTGAGCTTATAAAAGTTCCTGTTCCAGTACCATCAATAGTTTTACTGTTTTCAATAGTTGGACTTGTAGTAGTATTCCAACAAACTCCCCTTGCAGTTACCGTTGCACCACCATCACTAATTATATTTCCACCACTAGTTGCTGAAGTGGAAGTAATGTTTGAAATATCTGTATTACCCACAATTGGCAGAGATGGTTGAACACTCAATTTTTCTCCAAAATACATATTATCCCAATATACAACTGCTGGAGTTTTATAAGTTCTAAATTGAAAATTAAAAGAATTATAACCGGATGCAGGTGCAGTGATTTCACAGGCATAAGTTTTCCAAACACCTTTTATATCAGGGAAATATGCGTTGATACCACCAGGTCCCGTAAGCAAAATGGAGTCGGCGTGTGACATTCCAGGATAGGTTACGATTGAATTTACCACATTGCACCAACTTGACCAAATTCTAGCATCCGTTCCATCTCCTGATTCAATATAGTAACTCATTTTAAGAGTATAAGTCCTACCAGGTGTTATCGGTATTATTTGACTAACATTATAGGTTCCACCAGCCGTTGCAACCGGGGTTACAATAAGTGATTTTTGACCATCATTAAATACTGATGTGTTTTCTGTAGCTGTAGCATAAGTTACTGTACCCATAGTCCAACCTGTAGGAACACCTGCAGACCATGTCTCAAAACTTGGATTAGTCAATAAATTTTGAGAACTGCTTGCTGTAATAAAACTTAATTCATTCCCATACGAAGTTCCTGCACTATTGGTAGCATAAGCACGTGCATAATAAGTTGCAGTATTGCTCAATCCGGTTATTACGCTGGTAAATATTCCCGTTCCCGTACCATCAGTTGTTTTATTATCAACTATGGTTGGACTTGGAGTTGAACTCCAACATACTCCACGAGCTGTTACTGTTGCTCCACCATCGTTGGTAATTATACCACCACTTGTTACTGAATTGTTGGTAATAGCGGAAATAGCTGTTGAGGTAAGTGTTGGTAAAGCTGCCAAAGTTGTAAAATTAATTTCATTTCCATAACTTGTACCTACACTATTGGTGGCATAAGAGCGTATATAGTATTTCGTATTTGGGTTTAATCCGGTTATTGCACTTGTAAATGTACCAGTACCTATACCATCTGTAGTTTTGCTACCAGAAATGGTTGGAGAAGTTGTTGTACTCCAGCACACACCACGAGTCGTTACATTAGCACCGCCATCGGAAGTTATATTACCTCCACTGGTGGCAGTAGAGGCAGTAATAGAAGTAGCAGCGGTTGTTGTGAGTGTTGACAATGCAGCCAAAGTTGTGAAACTCATTTCATTTCCATAACTTGTTCCCACACTATTGGTAGCATAGGCACGTACATAATAAGTTGTAGCATTATTTAATCCGGTTAATGAACTGGTAAATGTTCCTATGCCGGTTCCATTTATTGTTTTATTATCAACTGTGGTTGGAGCAGGATTTGTACCCCAGCAAACACCACGTGAAGTAATGGTTGCACCTCCATCATTGGTGATTGTACCTCCACAGGTAGCTGCATTGTTGGTAATACTGGAAATTGCAGTTGTGCTAACTGTTGGCAATGCTGCCAGTGTTGTAAAATTTAGCTCATTACCATAAACTGTTCCGACACTATTAGTTGCATACGAACGTATATAATATATCGTATTTGGATTTAATCCGGTTATTGCACTTGTAAATGTACCAGTACCTATACCATCTGTAGTTTTGCTACCAGAAATGGTTGGAGAAGTTGTTGTACTCCAGCACACACCACGAGTCGTTACATTAGCACCGCCATCGGAAGTTATATTACCTCCACTGGTGGCAGTAGAGGCAGTAATAGAAGTAGCAGCGGTTGTTGTGAGTGTTGACAATGCAGCCAAAGTTGTGAAACTCATTTCATTTCCATAACTTGTTCCCACACTATTGGTAGCATAGGCACGTACATAATAAGTTGTAGCATTATTTAATCCGGTTAATGAACTGGTAAATGTTCCTATGCCGGTTCCATTTATTGTTTTATTATCAACTGTGGTTGGAGCAGGATTTGTACCCCAGCAAACACCACGTGAAGTAATGGTTGCACCTCCATCATTGGTGATTGTACCTCCACAGGTAGCTGCATTGTTGGTAATACTGGAAATTGCAGTTGTGCTAACTGTTGGCAATGCTGCCAGTGTTGTAAAATTTAGCTCATTACCATAAACTGTTCCGACACTATTAGTTGCATACGAACGTATATAATATATCGTATTTGGATTTAATCCGGTTATTGCACTTGTAAATGTACCAGTACCTATACCATCTGTAGTTTTGCTACCAGAAATGGTTGGAGAAGTTGTTGTACTCCAGCACACACCACGAGTCGTTACATTAGCACCGCCATCGGAAGTTATATTACCTCCACTGGTGGCAGTAGAGGCAGTTATAGAAACAATAGCAGTAGTGCTAAGTGTTGGCAATGTAGCCAATGTTGTGAAACTTACCTGATTTCCATAACTTGTACCCACGCTGTTGGTGGCATAAGCACGTACGTAATATGTTGTTACATTGCTTAATCCGGTTAATGAACTGGTAAATGTTCCGGTGGTTGTTCCATCTGTTGTTTTTAAATTCGCAATTGTAGGACTTGAACTTGTACCCCAGCAAACACCACGTGAAGTAATGGTTGCACCTCCATCATTGGTGATTGTACCTCCACAGGTAGCTGCATTGTTGGTAATACTGGAAATTGCAGTTGTGCTAACTGTTGGCAATGCTGCCAGTGTTGTAAAATTTAGCTCATTACCATAAACTGTTCCGACACTATTAGTTGCATACGAACGTATATAATATATCGTATTTGGATTTAATCCGGTTATTGCACTTGTAAATGTACCAGTACCTATACCATCTGTAGTTTTGCTACCAGAAATGGTTGGAGAAGTTGTTGTACTCCAGCACACACCACGAGTCGTTACATTAGCACCGCCATCGGAAGTTATATTACCTCCACTGGTGGCAGTAGAGGCAGTTATAGAAACAATAGCAGTAGTGCTAAGTGTTGGCAATGTAGCCAATGTTGTGAAACTTACCTGATTTCCATAACTTGTACCCACGCTGTTGGTGGCATAAGCACGAACATAATAGGTTGTTGCAGTTGTTAATCCGGTCATTGCACTGGTAAATGTTCCGGTTGTTGTTCCATCTGTTGTTTTGGTGTTGTCGATGGTTGGGTTTGAAGTGGTGCTCCAACAAATACCACGTGCGGTTATTGCTTCGTTTCCATCACTGGTGATATTTCCACCTCCGGCAGCTGTGGTTTGGGTTATAGCAGAAATATCTGAAGTTGTTAGTGTTGGAATAGTTGAAATATCTCTCACACAACGTACAGAGTAACCATACTGATTTTCCCTGTTGCTATCCTGAAAAAACAAACTTAAGGTATTGCTCAGGCGTTTTGAGTAGGAGTATATTGCATCCACAGGAGTGGCAGTCCACCAACTGCCAAGGGTAGTGCCGGAACCCAGAAATGTTCCATCGTACGTTCTCAACCCTCCTGCAAAAGCTGAAAATCCTGATTCATTGGTGGCAGTATTTGGTGATTCCCAATGTGCTGTTCCTGTTTCTTTTAGTTTTGCTCCTGCTACACTTGCACCTCCCAACTGATTGGATAAGCTTATCCATTCAGCATTGCTAGGTACATGCCAGCCTGTGGGGGCAATTTTACGACTGTCGTTTACGGCATACCAATTGTACAGTTTTCCATACGTCAAACTATTATCCGGTAAATTATTGTTATCACAATAGGCTCCGGTAGTGAGTATTTTCCATGCTGCATCGTCTTTTACTTCCACAATAGCATCTCCCGTAAGATATTTGGTGGTATTCAGGTTTTCGACCATCCATACCTGAGTGCCTATTTTTACGGTTGAATAATAATTACCAACTCCATCTTTACATTCTATAAATTCAAAGTTTACGGTTTTACTGCCTGTGGGTATATCCGTTACAATGGTACTGTAATTGCCCGAAATACCTTTGTACAGCAATCGGTCGCCTTCGGTATAATACAAAGTGGTTGCTGTTGCACTTTTACTTTTCTGAAGGGAAGAAAGGTCTTTTTTGCTGTTTCCAATAAAAGTGATTTCGGGAACATACACATGAGGTGTCTGACTAATCACTCTGGCAGTATAGGAGAATCCCACACCAGTTATTTTAATTATATACGCTCCGGTAGGCAAGGAGAGTTGAAACGAATTATCACCTTCACTCAGCTGATTGGCTGTTCCTGCTATCCATCGACCATCAGGGGCAATGATATTAATCTGAGCATTGCCGGCACGGTTGGAGTAAAACGAAAGAATGGATTTTCCCTGAATGGGATTGGGATAGATTGAAATGAACTCTCCGTTGGCATATACCGAATTTACTGCATTGGGTGCATCCGATAAATTCAACACATTCCCGGCAGGCACAATAACGGATTTTCCATTGGTCAGGTTATTCACTTCAACGCTACTTACCGTGTTACTTGCTTTCGAAGCTGTGAAACTGATGGTATAATTCAGCGCAACCGTTTTTATTGTTACAATAAACAACAATAATACGATTGTACTAATCCAGATGAATGAATGTTTGTGTGTTTTCATAAGGGTGAATATTAAAGGGAAATGTGTGATTTTATTTTAATATATTTGTATATTCTTGTAGAGACGGGGCGCGCCCCGTCTCTACGTGCAATCCGTTATTATTCATTCCTGTAAAATTTATCCAGTTCCCATGCAGTCGGGTTATTTTCAATGTACGTTGCAATGCGGTTACATTCTTCTTGGTTCAGAATTATATGATCGTGAAAACGGGTTTGCCACCCAAATTGAATTGTATTTAAATGGGCAAAATTTGTCGTTGCTGATTTTAAACCACCCATCGCAACAGACAATAACCCTTTTCGCCGGGATATTAATTGCATTTTTTCATTTATTGGTTCCATTTTCTGTAGAGACGGGGCGCGCCCCGTCTCTACGTGTACGCCGTGCGAACCATTACCATTTACAAATACAATTAAATGAATATGATTAGGCATAACCACGTGCAACGGTATTTCGACGTATGGATAATGATTATTTAAATTTTGAATATTATCCTCTACAAATTGACCCAATTTATTCTTCAACATTACCGCATTTTCTATCCGACCAAAATACTGTTTATGACATGCCGTACATATTGTAATGAAATAGAAACCACCATTATAATCGTGCCACCATGCGCGTGCCGATGGAATACGGTATTTGTTTTGATATTTTTTTGTGGTCATTGTTGTTTTTATATCAATTATTTCGTTTTTGTTGTTTTGGGTCTGGGTCTGTAAATGGTTTCTGTTGTAGTAGAGACGGGGCGCGCCCCGTCTCTACGTGCATCCCATAATAATAAATGACCGTTTACAACAAATTCTGAAATTCATTTTATTCTGATTCAGACAATTTATAAAAACAATCCAAAAAAAATCGACCACCTACGGTGGTATATGTTAAATTTACAGAAGAAAATAATCAAATAGACAAATAAATTATCAGAAATCCCTAAGGCAGCGCACAGAGAACCCATCTGTCTCGTCGTTGCTGTACCTGTACACGTTGCTGTTGTTGTAGTACATGTACCTGTGCCAGGCGCTGCTCGTATTGCCCTCGGTACTGCCCCACCAGCCGCCGTAGTAGCCAACGCCGTTGAACGTACCATTGCTGCCGTAACGGTAGCCACCCGGAAGGGCAGAAAATCCACTTTCATTAGTTGCTCCTGTATTGGGGGAAATCCAGTGAGTTATTCCGGTTTCTTTTAATTTTCCACCAGCCACATTTTCACCCCCTAAATAAGTAGTAAGGGTTGTCCATTCTGCATCGGTAGGAACATGCCAACCGGTTGGTGCTAATTTGCCTGTATTTACTGTGTACCAGTTATACAGTGCTCCATACGTATTTTTATATGTTGCAGCATCATTATTATACCAGCAATATGCAGGGGTTGCTAATGCACTCCAGGCTGTTGGGTCTGTTACATTAGGTATGGAAGTACCATCATTGTAGGTGGTGGTTTTCAGGTTTTCCACCATCCATACCTGAGTTCCTATGGTTACGGTATGATAGATATTACCATCAATATCGGATACTGTACCAGTTGATGAAAGAGTTGTAAAACTCACTTCATTTCCATACGAAGTTCCCACACTATTGGTAGCATACGCACGAACATAATATTTTGTGCCAACTATTAAGCCTGTTATTGAACTTGTAAAGATACCAGTACTTGTACCATCGGTTGTTTTAGTTGATAAACTTACAGTTGGTGCTGTACTGGTACTCCAACAAACACCCCTTGCTGTTATTGTTCCACCACCATCGCTGGTTACGTTCCCACCGCCGGAGGCTGTAGTATTGGTAATTGAAGTAATAGAAGTAGTAGTTAGAACAGGAGCTGAAGGTAATGTTGTCGTAAAACTTTGTTCATCTCCATACGATGTTCCCACGCTATTGGTTGCATACGCCCGTACATAATATTTTGTGCCGGCTGTTAGTCCTGTTAAAGCACTTGTAAAGATACCAATACTTGTACCATCGGTTGTTTTATTATCGCCAATTGTAGGTGAAGTATTTGTACTCCAGCAAACACCACGTGAAGTTACTGTTGCTCCACCATCGCTGGTTATATTTCCTCCGCTGGTTGCAGTAGTCGTTGTAATGGAAGAAATTACAGTAGTTGAAAGTGTTGGTATTGCTACTGAAATGGCAGTTGTAAAGCTTATTTCTGTTCCATACGATGTCCCAACACTATTCGTAGCATACGCACGAACATAATATTTGGTATTGGGAGCTAATAAAGTTAGTAGACTTGTAAAAGTACCCGTTCCTGGTCCATCACTTGTTATAGAATTCGTAATAGTTGGACTTGAAGATGTACTCCAACACACACCTCGTGCTGTTACTGTTGCACTACCATCACTGGTTACATTTCCACCACCCGTTGCTGTTGTGGTAGTAATAGCTGAAATGGCTGTGGTAGTGATTACAGGTAAACCAATCACATTGGTTGTAAAACTGAGCGTGTTGCCATACGAAATACCCACGCTGTTGATGGCATAAGCTCGTACATAATATTTGGTATTGGGTGTTAATCCGGTGATGGCACTTGTGTACGTGCTGTATTTTATGCTGTCGGATGTTTTGCTACCGGTAATGATTGGATTATCAGTGGTACCCCAGCAAACTCCCTGTGCTGTTATGGCGGCATTGCCAGTGGTTATTATCACACCACCCGAAGTGGCAGAAGTAGGAGTTATAGCCTTAATGGCTGTGGTAGTAACCGTGGGTGCTGTGAGGGCAACAGTTCTGAAACTTATTTCGTTTCCATAGGCTGTTTCGAGGTTATTAACCCCATACGCCCGTATATAATAAACAGTTCCGGGAAGTAATCCGGTAATAGAGCTTGTGAATTTTCCCAATCCTTTGCTCTCCACAGTTTTGCTGCCGGTTAAGGTTGGATTGGGAGTTGTAGCCCAGCAAACACCGCGTGCTATAATGTTACGTGCTTGCTTTGATGTCAGGTTTCCACCCGTGACTGCCGAATTGATAGTAATGGAACTTACATCCGTTGTTACTACCGTAACCGGTATATAGCTCAATTCTGCCAGTTCGTCTTCGGTAACACAGGAGAAAAAGAAAACACTTGACAGAAGTATCAGAAATAACATTCCTTTCTTTATTCCAAACAAAGGGGAATTTAATATTGAAAATTGAGTATTATCCATAATTAGTTATCTTTAAAATACTATTCCAAGTCCCAGTTTACACTCTCCATACTTAAAGTCGATGGAAGTTATACCCAATGAAAACGCCATTGGTCTTGATTTGAATACTAATCCTATTTCGGTTTCAATGCCCGTGTATGAATTTCTATCACCATAATTAATCGTTTTGGCATAACTATCGTTGCTATAATTATATAATTCCGTTGTTACATAATGATTGTAATATCCAAAACCTGCACCGGCAAACAATGCTAACGGTTTTGTGTTAAATACAAGCCCTCCAACCACTCCCAAGCGGTTATACGATGATTTTGAAATTGATTTAGAATAATAGGTACTGGGCAGGTTATTGCCGGTGTAGTCAATAGTAGCTTCATTAAAACAGGTGGTGACTCCGGCATAAAAACCGACATTTCGGGCTACACCAAATTTGAAATTATAACACAAGCTATTGCCGGCAATACTTCCATCCGAACCTTTAATTAATGGATAGGCTATTTCGGCAATCAGAAAACCATTCGTTGGTTTCTTGGGTTTACCCGGTTTTGAAGCGTTCATCAGGTAAGGAGCTGTATCGGGGCTCAATGATTTTAGATTATTGGCAGTAGGTTGTTTATTTTCCGGTATTGTTTCTTTTTTAGTTTCAGGAGTTTCTTCCATCGTAACTTCTGGTGCTTTGATTATTAACTCAAAATTGGTGTCACCTCCCGATTGAGGAATCGAAATTGTTTTCTCCGTTTTTAATTCATAAAGTTCAACCCTTATGTCATGATTCCCTGAGATTAAAGTTCCGGTAAAAGGGGTTTTTCCAACGTTTCGGTTATCGATAAAAAGATCGGCATCCGTTGGTTTTGAATCAATGGTTACACTTCGTGCGGTGTTTAATTTCAGATTCAGAGTGGTTGTTTGTCCTTCGGTAATGGTAACTTTCTCAAAACTTGTTAAGTAACCCTGTTTTGTTAACTCAACTTCATATTCACCAATAAGTATATTTTTTAATGTCATTGGTGATTGTCCTATATTTTTTCCATTAATTACAATAGCTGCATCGATAGGCTTTGTAATTACTTTCAAAACACCAAATCGGGGTGTGGGATGAAGTTCAATATTTAATGAGTCGCCAATAATAAGTGTTTTCTTTTGAATATCCGAGGTGTATTTTTCCTTTTTGGCTTCGAAGGTGTACACGCCCTGTGTCAGTCTGCCGTGCCAGCTGTCTTTGGCTTTAAATTGTCCGTTCACATAAATATCGGCCAACGAATCAGCAGTTACATTCACTTTCCCAAATATCGGATTCAGGTTGAACACAATCGGCTTAGTTTCTCCAACTCCTAACGAAAAACGCTGCGAAGCAGGTTCGTACATATCCAGGTTCACCGATAGGGTATGTTCACCCACCGGAATGTTTTCCAGTTTGCAGGGAGTTTTCTGCCCTGTGGGTATTCCGTTCAACTTAACCGTTGCTCCGCTTTCGGGCAATGAAGTGATATCTAAATACCCGAAATTAAGCTTTAAGTTTACATCAATGCGTTGTTTTTCACCACCTTTTACTAATTCCACCACACCGGCCTCGTTAATATATAAGTCTTTTTGAATTCTCCAACTGTATTTACCAACAGGCAATTCATTCTGATAGGGCGTTTTGCCTACTGCCTGATTATTGATATACACATCGGCATCGGATGGTTCGGAATTGATAATCAGCCATTGACTTTCTATTTCGGCTTCTTCCACTTTGGTGGTTACCTTTCCGGTAGTGAGCACCATTTCATAAACGGTAGCCTTTTCGATAGGAAGGGGGTAGATATAATCGCGCAGAATACCCAGTTGAGGATGGTGAATACTCAAGCGTTTAGCTCCGTAAGGCACATACAGCCAATACTCACCCACTTTGGCTACGGCTGCCATAATTCCCAATCCATCCGGATCCCAGGTGAAACCGGTCTGGGTAGTTACCACTTTGATGATGGCACACACATCCCCGTTTTGGTCTTTCTTTGGATTATACACACGCGCATCCAAATCCGTTTCCAATTTACGAAACGATTTTACGGAGATTTGCTGAGCAAAGAGATTGCTCAACATTCCTATAAAAAACAGGCAAGCGAAGAGTTTTTTCATTTCGGTAAACTATCTTGGTTTTAGTTATTTTTTTAATTGTATGCTATCTTTTTGAAATAATGGATATTACTCCAAAGTTCTATTGGTTTATTGTCGTGTCGCCATAATTGATATTGTTTTACATTGGAAGATTTTTCACCGGCTTCTTCAAATTGTCTAAGTAACCATTCCTTTCTGCTCTCTTGGGGATTCTCTTTAATTGCTGTTACTATTGCCTTACTCGTAAAACGCTTAAAACTACCTAAAATCAATTCCGGCTTTTCTTCTTTAATACTACTTCTACTTTACTAAAATAGAATTACTGAAAGAAATTAATGTATGACTTATATTGTAAATATCTAACCATTAACTCCTCTTTGCAAGCGAGGAGATAAAGGAGTTTTTCTTCGAGCCTTAAGCAGTCACTATTTCACCGTTCCACAACGCTTTTAAAAATTCATTCGCCGGAAAAATCTCAATACCATTTAAAATTCGCTTACTTTTATCCATTGATACTACAATGGCTCGTGCTTCTGAGAAATCTTCCAAAAAAGCCTTTAACCCTTTTAAGTGCCTCGTATTTACTTCATTACTCGATTTTATTTCAATGGCTATACGTCCATGACCAATGATAGCATCTACTTCGTATCCGCTACTGGTACGCCAGTAAGTTAAAGCTTCATCGCAATTATTATAATTCAAATAGGCAATAAGTTCTTGAATGATAAGGTGTTCAAAAGCATGTCCAAAAGCATCAGTACCTTGTTCTATATTTTTTCTGTTACACAAATAATTGGCTACACCCACATCGAAGTAATAGAATTTTGGGGCTGAGATAGCTCTTCTTTTTTTTGTTGCACTAAAACCGGGAATCAAATAACCAATTAAAGTATCCTGTAGTATTTCAAAATACTCTTTTACAGTGCGATGGTCGATACCACAATCCTGAGCTATATTTTTATAAACTACCATTTCAGTATTGCTAAATGCAGCCACTTCTAAAAAACGCGAAAAAGAGTTTAATTTCCGGGAAATAGCTTCTTCTCTGATTTCCTCGTTAAGGTAAACGCCAATATACGCACGAAATCGATCCCAAGGATTGTTTACTGCATAATGTCGGGGAATCATGCCATTATTCACCGCTTTCAACACGTCGAAATCAGGAATCTCAGCACTGACCAATGGGAATAGCGTTTTCTTTAACGCTCTACCTCCCAGCAAATTGGCACCTATTCGTTTCAGTTTTCGGGGACTAGATCCGCTGAGTATAAACCGAAGCCCTTTCTTTTGAATCAAACGATGCACTTCGTCCAATAATTGAGGGACTTTCTGAATTTCATCAATAATCACTAATTCACCTACTGAGGCGGTTTCAAGTTCTTCACTCAGCAGCGAAGGTCGTCGAAAAAGGCGTTCAAATTCGGTAGCTTGCAACAAATCATAATACCTTGCGTTAGGATACTGATTTTCTAATAAAGTTGTTTTTCCAACCTGACGAGCACCCCACAAAAAAACACTATCATTATTCTCGTTTTCGAGTAACAGTTTTCGTATATACATGACTTATTTTGTTATTATATCATGATAAAATTACATTATCTGCTGCAAATGTAGTACTTTTTTATAGTAAAAACAATTTTATATTGCTTTTTGAATTCAATAGGGTTCACTCTAATTTAGGATTGGGCTTCTGCCTTGCGGGATAAATTGCGACCAATTCTATTGAACAAAAATTTATTTTCATCAATACCCAATCATCCTGAACAAAAGAAAAAAATAATTTCTTATTCTACAATTCTGAAATTCATTTTATTCTGATTCAGACAATTTATAAAAACAATCCAAAAAAAATCGACCACCTACGGTGGTATATGTTAAATTGACAGAAGAAAATAATCAAATAGACAAATAAATCAATTATCCCTGACACACCGCACACTGAAGCCGTTGTACTTACTGCCGTAGTACCGGCCCAGATAGCCGCTGCCGTCGTACAAGTACCTGACCCAGGCGTTGCCGGCACTGTACTCGGTAGAACTCCACCAGTACCCGAAGTTGCCCGCATCGCCCAAGCCATAGTTGCTACGGTAGCCACCCGGCAAGGCTGTAAAACCGGAACTGTTATTTATTGTTAATATATTACCGGGTGCGCCTGTAGTAGTGGAACTTGTCCAATTGGTAGTAGCAGCTAATGCTTTGGCTACAGAGCCGGAAGCACCAAGATGGGCACTTACATAGTTTTCGAGTATTGTCCACTCCGCATCTGTAGGCACATGCCAACCGGTTGGTGCTAATTTGCCTGTATTTACTGTGTACCAGTTATACAGTGCTCCATACGTATTTTTATATGTTGCAGCATCATTATTATACCAGCAATATGCAGGGGTTGCTAATGCACTCCAGGCTGTTGGGTCTGTTACATTAGGTATGGAAGTACCATCATTGTAGGTGGTGGTTTTCAGGTTTTCTACCATCCAAGTTTGAGTGCCAATTGTAACAGTATGATAAAGATTACCATCGATATCATATAAACCACCAGCAATAAAACTTAATTGATTCCCGTAGGCAGTACCTACGCTATTGGTAGCATAGGTGCGGACATAATAAGTCGTTCCGACAGTTAAACCAGAGATTGAACTTATAAATTTGCCACTTCCTGTACCGTCTGTTGTAAAACTATTGGCTATGGTTGGATTTGATGTCGTACCCCAACAAACACCTCGTGCAGTTACCATTACTCCTCCATCGTATGTAATGTTTCCACCACATGTGGCTGTAGTTGAAGTTATATTTGATACTGCATTAGTAGTCAAGGTAGGTATGGTTATTGTTTTAGTTGTAAAATTATTTTCATCACCATACACTGTTCCTTCGTTAGTAGTTGCATAAACTCGACAATAATATTTTGTATCGGGTTGCAAGCCATCAATAGATAGAGTAAAATTTCCTATTCCTCCTTTTTCGCTTTTACAGGAGTTGGCAGTAGTTGGGTTTGGTTGTGTACTCCAGCAAATGCCCCGTGTAATTGTACGATTCTGAGCAGCACTTAACACAATTGATATAGTTGCAGTTGTTGATAGTGCTGTTGCAGTAGAGGTTTGAACCGTAATAGGTACATATTTAATCTTGCTCATATCATCCTCTTTAATGCAGGAAGAAAAACAAAGAATTGCATATATAAATACTCTGATAAAAGAGTAAATTCTGCTGTGAGAATCGGTATTTAAAGTTTGTGGGTTCATAGGTTTAGAAGTTTAATAAAATGAATATCCAATGCCAACAGAAAATTCCATGTATTTCAATTGTATAGTCGATAAGCCCAGTGAAACGGATAAGCCTTTGCCGGTACCTAATGTAATACCTGTATCGGTTTCGAGTCCCTGAAAACTGTTTTTATCTCCAATATTAGATGTTTTCAATTTGGTTTCATTGGCATAAGTAAATATATCTGTTTTTACAAAATGATTGAAATATCCCCAACCAAGTCCACAGTAAAGCATCACCGGTTTCAGATTAAGGGTTACTCCACCCACTGCTCCAAATCGATTGTAGGACGATTCGGTGGTTGGTTTTCCATAATAAGTGTTTGGCAAATTATCCACAGTGTATTCGGGTGTCACATTCGATAAATTAGTGGTGAGTTTGGCATAGATACCATTTTTCTTAGCCATTCCAAGCCGAATGCAATACCCTAAACTGCTGTTTGATAGTTTTCCATCGGCAGTTTGGATAAACGGATAGGTTACGCCACCACCCACGTAAAAGATAGTCGGGATTCGGGGTTTAGGTGGTTGTACCGAATCAATCTTTAGGTTCATGCCTTCAAATAATTGAGCAGATTTAAGGCTCAGAATATAGGTATTTGTGTCTCCTTTTTTGGTTACCGAGATGATTTTCTCCGCTTTTTTCCCATTCTTTTCTATCCGGATGGTATGGTTTCCAAGGGTCAGATTTGTTCGTTGAGGAGTTTTACCTAAAATCATCCCATCTACATATACATCGAGGTTGTAAGGATACGAACTAATGGTAACCCTGCGTGCTTCTTTCAGTTTCAGGTTTAGTTCGGTGGTTTTCCCTTCGGCAATATTTATGGTATCCATGGTGGCCGCGTATCCGATTTTCTGTAGTCGTACAGTGTGTTTTCCAATCAACAATTTTTGAATTGTAGCTGGTGTAGTTTCAATTCTTGTGGTATCGTCAATACTGATGGTAGCACCCGGTGGAGTACTTAGCACATCCAATGCACCACAAATAGCTGTGGGAGTGAGCGTGATACTTCGTTTATCTCCGGCTATAACTTCTATATCTTGTTTGGCAGCTTGATGTTTGTCGAGTCGTGCCTCCAAACTATAAACTCCTGAACTTAACCTGCCCTGCCAATTAGCTGTAGCTTTAAGCTGATTGTTGATATAAATAGTGGCATTGGAAATTGAACTGATACTCACTTCGGCATAATTGGGTTGCAGTACCAGATTTAAGGGGGTTGTTTCTCCTTCGGTTATCGTTATTTTTTGCGTAAGGGGTTGATACATTTCTTTCACCACCTGAACGGTATGTTCCCCTTTTGTTAAAGGTTCGGTTTTACAGGGAGTGGTTTTTGCCTGCATTCTGCCATCTACTATCACTTTGGCATCTTGTTCGGGCTCTGTACTTACCGAAATATCGCCGGAAGCAGGTTTAAGTTTTACGTTTAATATTTTCTTACTGTCCGTTATCTGAACTCTGCCAATTTCGGGGTAGTAGAGCGGTAATTCCACACGGTAGGTATAATCGCCGGGCTTGAGTTTGGTTTGGTACATGCCATTTTTCATAAATTGCCCTTCCAGGTACACCATGGCATCTTCGGGCTCGGTATTTATTACCAGCCACTGGCTCTCGATGGTTTCTTCAACGGTGGTTGTTACTTTTCCGGTTGTAAGCACCAGCTCATACACCGTTGCCTTTTCGATAGGAAGTGGATACATATAATCGCGCAGAATACCTAGTTTGGGATGGTGAATGCTCAAGCGTTTTGCTCCATAAGGCACGTACAACCAGTATTCACCCACTTTGGCTACAGCCGCCATAATTCCCAATCCATCCGGATCCCAGGTGAAACCGGTCTGAGTAGTTACTACTTTGATAATGGCACACACATCCCCGTTTTGATCTTTTTTGGGATTATACACACGGGCATCCAAATCTGTTTCCCGTTTTTGGAATGATTTTACGGAGATTTGCTGTGCAAAGAGATTGCTCAACAACGTAAGCTGAAGTAATATTAGTAGAAATCTATTCATTTTTCCATTTAATTTGTTCTTCTTCAATTATCATTTTTAACTCTTCTTCGTTCGGTAAATTAAGCATGTATTTATTTACAAATAGCTGCTGATTTAACCCGGTTGTTGCATATCGCACCAGATTTTCATTTTTACTCGCACATAGTATAATGCCAACCGGAGGGTTATCACTGTCAATTGTCTCATTCTCTGCGTAATAGTTTAAATACATATTCATTTGTCCTGCATCAGCATGCGTAAACTCGCCTAATTTTAAATCAATCAACACATTACATTTAAGAATACGATGATAGAAAACCAAATCAATTCGATAATGTTTATTATCGAACGTAATGCGTTTCTGCCGAGCCTCAAAGCAAAAACCTTTTCCCATTTCTAATAAAAAATACTGAAGGTGATTGATAATTGCTTGTTCCAAATCCGATTCAGAGTATTCCGTTTCTTCTTTTAAACCTAAAAACTCAAGGATGAAAGGATTGCGAAATACATCTTCTACCACCAAATGCTTTTGATTGAGGTGTTTATCTAATACTGCTTGTTTATTGGTACTTAAACCGGTACGTTCAAAAAGTAAACTGTTCATTGCTCTTTGCAACTCCCTGACCGACCAAGCATTTTTGATAGCCTCCATTTCGTAGAAGTTTCGCTTTAACAATGTATCTGCTTTAAGCAATTCAATAAAATGTGAAAAACTAAGTTGATTGATTAACTTATTTACATCCAGATGAAATGTATCTGTAGGTAAAGAAAGTTTGGTATCTTCAAGATTGATTAATTTTGCAGACACTGTCCGCAAAATTGCATTTCCTTGAAATCCAGCAATATATGATTTTGCGGACAGTGTGCGCAAAATGTTCGGATATTCAATGTAAAAATCTTTACATAAATACAGATGCCTTTCTCGTATTTTTACAAATCCGGTTTTTTCAAGTCTGTTGGCAATTTCTTTAAATAATTTGGCACCATATAAGGCTCTGTCTGAACCATTTAGTTCGTATTCAGCTATATAATACCCAAATAACCAATTACGCAGGGTTAAAGCAGTATCTACTTGCTTGCTAACCTGACGTTTAAAATAATATTGTGTTTCGCCAATTACCGAAATAAGCCCATTTATATCTGTCATAAAGCACAGTTTATTTTCGTTTAGTAAAAGAATGATTTGACATTTAAACATGCGTGCTTACTAAAATCTTTCTTCGGATTATAAACACGGGCATCCAAATCTGTTTCCCGTTTTTGGAATGATTTTACGGAGATTTGCTGAGCTGCAATACCTCCAAAGAAAGTGAAAAGACATAGTATGGTTAACGTTTTTTTCATTTGATATTCGTACATTTAGTTACAATTGCATAACAATCCTGAGTTAAAGAGAAGTTACATTGTCAGGAAATCACGTAAATGAATTTGACGAATTCCCTTATAATCTGAATCTGCTGAAATTTCGTCCATTGTAACCACATATTTAGGATATTGGTCTTCAATAGATAATAAATTTCCGAATTCGCGATTTATGATATTTTGGTCATTCAACATATACGCCACTTGAATATATATCCGACCACCGTCCTTTTCCGCCATAAAATCAATTTCCTTGTGTGCCAACTGACCTACAAACACAGTATAGCCATTTCGTTTTAACTGAAGATAAACCACATTTTCCATCAGTTTATTCACATCACTGCGGTAATCAACATGACGAATGGCATTACGCAGACCTAAATCCTCGAAATAATATTTTTCGCCAATCTCAAATATTTTCAATCCTTTCACTTCGGCTCGTTGAACCTTGTGTACATAAAATGCATTCGTCAACGCCCTTAAATAGTTTAATACGGTTTGTGTTGGTATCAATTGTTGCTGAGATTTGAGGTATTTGCTGATATTTAAGGCAGACAACAGACTACCGGTATTATCCGCCAAAAAAGCGGTTAAGTTTTCCAGAAACGAAACGTTTCGAATGTTTTCACGCGCCACCACATCTTTTAGCAAAATGGTTGAATTCACATTTTTCAGGTATTCCATTACCACATCATTCTCTAGGCCGGTATGAATTAAGTAGGGCATTCCTCCCATTTTCAGATACAGCGTAAGACTGTCATTACTATTCGGCAGTTTGTGAAATTCCAGAAACTCCGCATAACTCAACGAATAGATAGGAAACTCTATGTACCGTCCCGAAAGTGTAGTGGCTAATTCGCCCGACAGCATCTGTGCATTACTTCCGGTACAGTAAATATCGCATTTCGATTCGGCCAGAAGCGAGCGTAAACAAAGTTCAAAGGACTTTATTTCCTGAATTTCATCAACTAATAAGAAATTTTGCACACCTTCTACCAGATGTGCAGCAACATATTGATAAAGAGCCGTATGTGTTCGGATATTATCAAACTCGTGAATTTCAATATTTATGTAAATGATGTTTGCTTCAGATTGCAATAGCTTTATTTCATCAATCAACTGAAGCAAAATATAGCTTTTTCCTACCCTACGTTGACCGGTAAGCACCTTGATAATTTGTTTGCCAATAAATGGCTTAATTCTATCAATATATAAGGGACGTGTGATATATTCTGTTTTCATTTTCTTCTGTTATAATTGAAACTTTATGCAAATATATAAACTATTTCAATTATAATTTACGCAAATAGTTAAATTAATGCTTATTTTCTTTAGTAGCACGATTTCAAGTCATACTAAAAACTATTACACCCACCCATCCAAATCCGTTTCCCGTTTTTGGAATGATTTTACGGAGATTTGCTGTGCAAAGACAGTGCTCAACATTCCTATAAAAAACAGGCAAGCGAAGAGTTTTTTCATTTCGGTAAACTATCTTGGTTCTATTTATTTTTTAATTTTACACTAACTTATTGAAATAATAAATCAAATAGACAACTAAATTATCAGAAATCTTTGATGCAACGACCTGTTAAATCATTCCCCTTAACGCAGTTGCTGCTATTTGAAGTCAATCTTGCCCGTTTCACTAAGTTTCCATTTTTTGACAGAATCGGAATTCTATCATCCCAGTTTTTGCCAGCATCGGAATGTTGGCATCCCTGAGCAGCTAAAAAAATGAAAATACCTTCCCTGCTTACCTGGAGAAGACAAGGCGCAACCCCAAATTGTAGCCGCTGTAGCTGGGGTAGTAGGTGCTGCGATACGCACTGCGACAGTAAAATGCACCGTTGCTCAAACTACCGCCACGAAACACGCGGAGCGACCCCGATGGTACACCTATCGGGTTGGTCTGTGCACTGCTGCTGAACGTACCGTACCAGTCGTTGCACCACTCCCATACATTTCCGCTCATATCATACAGCCCAAGCTCATTAGGCTTTTTGCCACCAACGGGTTTGGTTGTTTTATTGTGGTTGCCTTCGTATTCTGCCACTTCGTCAATATTGTCACTACCGACATATTTATATCCCTTGCTTTGGTTGCCGCCACGTGCAGCATATTCCCACTCCGACTCCGTGGGCAGACGGTAGTTCTTTCCGGTAAGTTGGTTCAGCTTGGTTATAAATGCCTGACAATCATTCCAACTCACACTCTCCACCGGCAGGTTGTCGCCCTTAAAATAACTTGGGTTATTGCCCATAACAGCCTGCCACAGTGTCTGTGTTACTTCTGTTTTGCCTATTGAAAATTCGCTCAAAGTTACGCTGTGGATTGGTTTTTCATTATCACTACCACTTTCACTTCCCATACTGAATGTGCCGCCTTTTACTGCCACCATATCGAAACTTACGCCGTTTACAGTTTCGGTAAAGTTTTTAATGGGTGGCTCAAAACTCAATGTAAAACTCGTTTCCCCTCCTGTTTGGCTTATCGAAACGGTTTTTTCAGCTTTTTTACCTTCAGATTCCATGCGTAAAGTATGGTTGCCAACAGTTAGATTACCTGCGTAAGGTGTAGTTCCATTCGCAACTCCATCAATATAAAGTGTAGCACCACTAGGAGTTGAGTTAATAGTTACAGCTCGCTCCTTGATTATGACTTCGTTTACTTCAGTGGCTTTTTCGTCTTTGATGCAACGGACTGAGAACCCACAATTCTTTCCGCGATTGTTAGTCCTGTTCATGTTACTGGAGTTTTTATTCAGATACCTGTTCCAAGCTACACCCTTGTTCTCTGTCGAGCTCCACCAGTTATCTTTGAAACCTACGTCAAAGAACTTACCATTTATACCGGCACGGACACCACCCGGCAGAGCAGAAAATCCTGTTTCGTTGGTAGCTCCGGTATTTGGGCTTTTCCAATTAAGTGTGCCGGCTTCTTTAAGTTTTCCTCCGGCAATACTATCCCCACCGAGATAAGTGGTGAGTGTTGTCCATTCGTCATCAGTGGGCACATGCCAGCCTTTTGGTGCTATATTTCGGCTATCGCTTACCGTATACCAGTTGTAAAGATGTCCGTATTTTGTGCCATTGTCAGCTGAGTTTTCATAATCGCACCATGCACCGGTAGTTAAAGCTTTCCAAGCCGCAGTATCAGTTATGCAGGGTATTGGGTCGCCATTTTGGTAATGAGTTGTTTTCAGGTTTTCAGCCATCCAGGTTTGATTGCCAATAGAAACGGTTTTATACACATTTCCATCTATATCGGTAATGGGTGATTCAAAATTCTTACTAAAATTGGTTTCGCCAGCGGTTTGACTTATTGAAATGGGTTTTTCAGCTTTTTTCTCCTTATTTTCAATGCGTAAAGCAGGGTTGCTATCTTTATCGGTAATTGGTGGTTCAAAACTTATACTAAAACTCGTTTCACCACCGGTTTGGCTAATTGATACGGTTTTATCTGCTTTTTTACCTTCATATTCCATGCGTAAAATATGGTTGCCAAAAGTCAGATTACCGGCGAAAGGTGTAGTTCCATTTGCAATCCCATCAATAAAAAGTACAGCACCGATAGGTGTGGAGCTAATGGTAATAGCACGTTCATTGGCTGTGGCTTCGGTAACAATAGTCACATTTCCGTCTTTAAGGCAACGCACTGAGTGGCCACAAAACTTACTATGACTGCTATTTCTGCTCATGTTACTGTTCTTGTTATTCACAAACCTGCTCCAGGCTTTTTCCTTACTGAACTCTGAAGAACTCCACCAAGTAGCATTGTCACCCAAGTGTTGGAACTTATTTCCCCAAAGAGCACCACCCGGAAGGGCTGAAAACCCACTTGAATTGGTGGCATCGGTATTCGGTGGAGTCCAATTAAGCGTTCCTACTTCTTTTAATTTTGCACCCGCTTCACTTTCATCACCCAACTGAATGCAAAGTGTTGTCCATTCGGCATCGGTAGGCACATGCCATCCCACTGGAGCTATGTTACGGCTATCGTTCACGGCATACCAGTTGTAGAGATGACCATATTTAATACCGTTAGCTTCATCATCGTTGTAATCACACAAAATGCCACCAGTTGTTTTATTCCATAATGTACTTGGAAAACGTGGTATTAGGTCACCATTGCGATAACGAGTGGTTTTTAGGTTTTCTACCATCCATGTTTGTGTACCAATGGTTACAGAATGATATAAATTTCCATCGATGTCACTTACTGCATAGGTGTTTTTTTTATTCGTTTTGTTTTTAGATACAGTATTTTTATCTTTTGATTTAATTAATGTCTCATTCAATTCGATAGTTTGACCCTCGCTAACAGTCACCGTTTTATTTATCGATTCATAACCTGTTTTACTAAGCACCACAGCATACTCCCCTGTTAAAAATTTCTCTATCGTAGTTGGCGTATTTTCATACTCTTTGCCATTGATAGAAATACTTGCTCCTGCTGGCTTGGTAATAATCTGCAATGAGCCATACATGGGTGTTGGCAGTAAGTTTACCGTTTTTACATCGCCTGTTTTTACTTCTATATCCTGTTTGGCCGTGCGGTGCTTGTCAAGTCGGGCTTCTAAGCTGTACACGCCGGCATTCATTCGTGCACTCCATTTTTCGGTTGCTTTTTGTTGTCCGTTTATATAAATAGTAGCACCGGCTACCGTTGTGATATTCACTTCAGCAAAGTTGGATTGAAGTGTAAAATCCAGTTGAATAATTTTTCCATCCATTACCATTACTTTTTGTGAAGCAGGCTCATACATTTCTTTTATCACCTGCACCGTATGTTCACCACTGGCAAGAGTATCGCTTATGGTGGGAGAGGTGGCGGTTTGTTTTTTGTTGTCGATTAGTATTTTGGCACCTTGTTCGGGGTTGGTACTCACCTGAATAAAGCCAAAAGCAGGTTTTAGTTTTACGTCAAGTTCTACTTTGGCGTTGGTAATCTCAAAAATACCTGCATCGATATGATAAAATGGAGCTTCAGCACGATAGCTGTATTTTCCGGGCTTTAGTTTTACCTGATATTCGCCTGTACTTACAAATTTATTGTCGATATAAATCAATGAATTGCTGGGCATAGGACGAATAATCAACCATTGGCTTTCAATGGTTTCTTCTTCTACTGAAGTAATTACCTTCCCTGTTGTGAGCACCAGTTCATAAACCGTTGCCTTTTCGATAGGCAAAGGGTAGATGTAATCGCGCAGAATGCCCAACTGAGGATGGTGAATACTCAAACGTTTTGCTCCGTAAGGCACGTACAACCAGTATTCACCCACTTTGGCTACAGCCGCCATAATTCCCAATCCATCCGGATCCCAGGTGAAACCTGTCTGGGTAGTTACTACTTTGATAATGGCACACACATCACCGTTTTGATCTTTCTTAGGATTATATACCCGTGCATCCAAATCGGTTTCCCGTTTTTGGAATGATTTTACGGAGATTTGCTGTGCAATAAGACTACTCGTAAAGGAAATAATAAATATCAGGCTGTATAACTGCTTCATTAAAAGTAATCAATCGATTTAATTTACAATTTCCCGAAAAAGCAATCCTTTTAAGTGCAATTTCGTTACTTTTTCATATCATTCACAAAGTTATACAATTCATTTGAAATATTCAACTTTAAGTAGTATTTTTTGCAGTTGCAGGCAATATTTTTAATCTTAGATTAAATTATTGGAAAAATTATGAATAAATAAACATAGATTTAAGACTTTAGAGACAAGAGCCAAGAAAGTTCCATGTGAACATTAAAAAACAAATTATTTACATATGTAATGATGGTATGTTAAATTATTCAAGTACAATTTGAAACAGAATTAGATTATTTGTGCAATTTGTATATATATTCAAATGTGTTTTTTGTTCTTTGTGTGTTGTATATATAAAGTGATTAATTCTACTTTACTAAAATAGAATTTGGTCAATTTTAAACCACAATAGATAAATACCTGAAGGTATTTTAAGTGATATTTCTCACTTTTATTGCCAAAAGTATGAAACTATTGTGTCTATTGTGGTTTAATCTTTAATTTGGTAAAGTAGAATTAAATGTAATAGGCTAAATGATTAGTGTGTATTTAGTTATATTCATTTCTCTAATGTGTTCCTGCATAAGTGTATATTAATAAGTATTCGAATATTTATGTAAATGCATCGGTGCATCGTTTAGGTTTTGTAGAAATAGTGATTGATGCATAAGTGCAAGGATTAGTATTCGTTCAGCAAGTTGTCAAATGCAACTATGCATAAAGCGGTTTATGTTGCAATATCTCCAAATGCATAAGTGCCTGATGTGGTTTCTCGACACGAAAAATATATTGAACTACTCTATCTAATCAACTGCTTATCCAGGGCTGACGCATTAAAATTTAAGAAGTTTAAGCAAATAGTTATTTTCCCACC
>JBAXMR010000044.1:0-33380 GCA_037134195.1 Paludibacter sp.
TTGAAGAAAACTTCTGGAAAACTTTTTAGGGTGGCGCATTGTCAAAGTCAGGAAATAAAGAAACACCTTGCAATATAATCAAAAGTAATTATCTTTGCACACTGATTTAAAGCAAAAAATAAGATGAGTATAGACGAACAAAAGCAAATTAAAACTAACTACCACAAAGAAGCGGTTAGGTATATGAGCAACGCAACCGAAACATTAAAGAAAGCCGGTAAAGAAGATCGTTTCTATTTAGATGATAAATATGTAAAAACGGCTTGCGGAATAGCTTATAATGGTATTCTTAAAGCGTTGGATGGGTATTTCTTACTTAAAGAAGTTAAACCACCAAAAGGCATAAAATCAATTGATTACTATCGTGTAAATGTTTCAAAGATAGATCGTAAACTTATGAATTATCTAAATAATGCGTACGAAATACTACATATTTCAGGATATTACGAGGGAGTAACATCGGTAAAAACAATAACTGATGGTTTTGAATTAGCTAATGTTATTATAGGTAAGATTAAACCATAAAATTACAATCAATAAATAAGCAGAAAACCCGGTACAACGTATAATTGTACCGGGTTTTGTTTTTTAAAAATATTTAAGTAGCTGATTAAATGGACTTAAAAAATAATGAATTGCTCTACCAACTGAGCTAAAAAGGCAAAATTTTATGACTTGCAAATATACGGAATTTTGCCTTTATGTCAAGCTAAAATAAAAATACCTGCCATTTTAATGTTCATTAACGACAGGCATATTTAAATGATAAGAATTTAATCTGTAGGTTCAGAAGATATTTTCTTTTTTCAGAGTTTTCGTATTTCCTGAAGGTTGAGACCGAAACAAAGAGTTAAGGTAAGTGTTCAGAATGGCTTTGGCAATGGTTCTCAGAATGTCATTTTTGAAATCTTCAAGTTGTCCGTTACTCACTCCTTTGTTTTTGAGTCTGGGTAATCTAAGTTGTTCTCTTTTCGATTCGAGTAAACTTTCAATTTCGTAACAAGCTATAGATCTTTGGCTTAACTGTGATACCCAGGTATCAATATCTGGTTTGAGTTCAGAAATTGTCTGTTGCGCATCTTCCCGAATGGCATCACGATAAATAACGACAGTGGATTGACTGAGACGTTTAATCTCATGTTCCAGTTCGAGGTAAAACTGAGTTAAATCAAGCTTTTGCATAATTTCAGACTTTTAAGGTTTGTAATTCAATCAATTTCATTTATTAGTTAATGAACGTTCAAATGTATGAAAATGTTTTTAAATTATGTTGTTTGTTTTGCTTAAAATTTAAATATTTAACGTTTTGTGAGTCGAAAAAAATAAGCAAGTAAAAATGATCTGTTTTGAAATGTGTATTTTTGCAGTATAATATTAATAATTTCATCGTGAAGGAATACACTTATAGAACCATAACTTCCACTTATGAAGGAATTTATAAAGAAAAAGGAAGTAAATTTCTTTCGTTTGCCATTCCAGTAAATTCGGTGGATGAGATTAAAGGGATTGTAAAAGATTATTGGAAACGCTTTTTTGATGCTCGACATGTTTGTTATGCCTACATGTTAGGAGCTGAACGAGCCGATTTTCGTGTAAATGATGACGGTGAACCATCTGGAACTGCAGGCAGACCCATACTTGGCCAGATTAACTCACGTGAGTTGACTAATGTACTAATAATTGTGGTACGTTATTTTGGTGGGATTTTGCTGGGAACAGGTGGTTTAGTGGTGGCTTACAGAGAGGCTGCCGCAGATGCACTCAATCAAGCCGAAATTTCCGAAAAAACTGTAGAAGAAAACATTCAGGTATTGTTTGATTACCTACAAATGAACGAGGTAATGAAAATCATTAAAGATTCTGACACTCAAATTACAAATCAAACATTCGATAATGAGTGTTTGATTCATTTTTCAATAAATAAATCAGATTATGAAAACACATTACAAAAACTCAGAAAAATTAATTGTGTGATTATTACTGAAAATTAAGAAGAAAGCAGCTTTTTTCATTTCAATATTTCAAATAAAACGACTATCTTTGTGGTCGAAAAATGAGAACGAGAAACTTTAAATATTTTTTCGAAGAAAGCAACTCCCAGCGAAACAGTTGCGTGAAAAAGTTGCCCCTTAGAAATTCAAAACCAATATGAATCTATGCAGATTTGTGTTGGTTTTTTTTAGCCCACTAAATCCCCCAAAAGGGGGACTTAAAAGAATTTGAAGCTAAATTATTATAGAGTAAATAAACTAAGCACTAAGTCTTATAGCCCCCTTCGGGGGTTTGGGGGCTGGGTTTAAGATATATCTTATGAGCAATAACAGTTTAGTATCCATTTCCGATTACTGCAAAGATGAGATTTTGGCTATTCTCGACTCAGCGGCAGAATTTGAGGCCAATCCAAACCGTAAAACATTGGATGGCAAAGTGATTGCAACCTTGTTTTTCGAACCTTCCACCCGCACACGGTTAAGCTTTGAAACGGCTGTAATTCGGTTGGGCGGATCTATTATAGGTTTTTCGGATGCTGCCACTAGCAGTTCGTCTAAAGGTGAAACACTCAACGACACTATTCACATGGTAAGCTGCTATGCTGATGCCATTGTAATGCGTCACCCACTGGAAGGAGCTGCGCGTTATGCCGCTGAGGTGTCGCCGGTGCCGATTATCAACGCAGGAGATGGAGCAAATCAGCATCCGTCACAAACTTTACTCGATTTGTATTCTATACTGAAAACGCAGGGAACCCTTGAAAATCTGACTATTTGTTTGGTTGGTGATTTAAAATACGGTCGTACAGTGCATTCACTCATTATGGCTATGTCGCATTTCAAACCGACTTTCAAATTTATTGCACCCGATGAACTGAAAATGCCCGACGAATACAAGGTTTTTTGTGAGAAAAATAACATTCTATTTACCGAAGTAAACGAGCTGACAGATAATTTCAATGATGCCGATATACTTTACATGACCCGTGTTCAAAAAGAACGATTTCAGGATTTAATGGAGTATGAACGTGTAAAAAACGTGTACACTTTGAAAAATGACATGTTGTCGAATTCGAAATCAAACCTTCGGATATTGCACCCACTACCACGTGTCAACGAAATTGATCCGGATGTGGACAGTAACGAAAAAGCATATTATTTCCGTCAGGCACAAAATGGATTGTATGTTCGGCAAGCTATTGTGAGTAAGGTATTAAACAACAGTAAACAGCAAACAGTAAGCGGTAAATAATTCAAATAATTCGTTTTAATTCCTCAAAATTGAATTTATGGGAAAAGAATTAAAAGTAGCGGCACTTAAAAACGGAACAGTGATTGATCATATTCCGGCGGATAAATTATTCAAAGTGGTATCTATTCTTCATTTGGACAGTTGTATGAATCAGATAACGCTGGCAAACAATCTGGAAAGTGCTAAAATTGGTTCAAAAGGACTTATAAAAATTTCGGAACGTGCGTTGGCTGAGGACGAAACGAATAAAATTGCATTGATTGCACCCAATGCCAAAATTAATATTATTCGTGATTTTGTGGTGGTTGAAAAGCGTCCATTAATTTTACCGGAAGAAATTCGTGAAATAGTTCAGTGTACCAATCCGGTTTGTATTACTAATAATCAGCCGGTTACAACGCGTTTTCATGTACAAAATCAGAACGGTCAAATTGTATTGAAATGCCAATATTGCGAACGTGAAGTGGCTCAGGAAAAGGTGAAAATCAAATAATTTACAATTTATCCATTTACGATTTACAATTGAATTTATAAGTATATTTTCATTATTAATTCGTGTAATTCGTCAAAATTTAAATTAATTCGTGGCAAAAAAAGTAAGTTGGAAACCCGGAACATTGATTTATCCTTTACCGGCAGCATTGATTTCGTGTGGAAGTAGTCCTGATGATTATAACCTGTTCACAGTGAGCTGGATGGGCACTATTTGTTCCAATCCTCCGATGTGTTATATTTCGGTTCGGAAAGAGCGTCATTCCTACAATATTATTAAAGAAAGCGGTGAATTTGTTATTAATCTGACCAACGAGGATCTGGCTTTTGCAGCTGACTGGTGTGGAGTGCGAAGCGGTAAAGATTACAACAAATTTGAAGAAATGAAACTGACAGCGGTACAGGGCGAAATGGTAAAAGCACCCATCGTGCAGGAATCGCCATTATGCATTGAATGTAAAGTGAAGGAAATCATTGAGTTAGGTTCACACGATATGTTTATTTCGGATGTAATCAATGTGCAGGCCGATAGCCAATACATCGACCCTGAAACCGACACATTCAAGCTTTCGGACGCCAAACTGATAGCTTATTCGCACGGTCATTATTACAAACTGGGTGAGGAAATCGGGAAATTCGGGTGGACAGTGCAGAAGAAGAAAAAGTGAAACACGAAATTGATATATCAATATGGAAACGCCGGGAGCACTTCGAAGTATTTAAAAACTTCGATGAACCACTTTTTGGCATTACAGTAAAGGTTGAATGTTCGGCTGCTTATCGCAAAACTAAAGCACTGGGATATCCGTTTTCGCTGTATTATTTGTATTTGTCGATGAAGGCAGCCAACGAAATGGAGGAGTTTCGGTATCGAATTGAGGATAATAAAGTGGTTTGCTACGACACCGTAGGTGCAGGTCCGACAGTGTTTCGTGAAGATGAAACCTTTGGATATGCCTATATGCCTTACAACGAAGATATTGAGGCATTTATGAAACAGGCAATTGCAGAAGTGGAAAGTGTAAAAACTGAGCGCGGATTGAAATTCCCTCATGCGGGCGAGGATATTTTGCATTACTCAACCCTGCCATGGGCCGATTTTACATCAACAAGTCATGCCCGCAAATTCGATGTAAGCCGCAGTATTCCTAAAATCACTTTTGGGAAAATTACAAAGGAAGGTGAGCAAATGTGGATACCGGTTTCAGTTCATGTAAGTCATGCATTAATGGATGGTTTTCATGTAGGTAAATTCATCGAGCGATTTCAGGAATTATTAACTGCCTCTAACCCCCTAAAGGGGGAATTTTAATCCTTAATTTAAAAGTTTAGAAAAAAATAAATAGTAATTATAAAATAATGCCACTTAATTCCCCCTTTAGGGGGTTAGGGGGCTTTTAGAAACATTAAAAATGAAAAGAGACCAAGTTATTTTTGACATTATTGCACGTGAAAAACAGCGTCAATTGAAAGGTATTGAATTAATTGCATCAGAAAACTTTGTAAGTGAGCAAGTTATGGAAGCAATGGGTTCTGTGTTGACAAACAAATATGCAGAAGGTTATCCGGGCAAACGCTACTACGGCGGTTGCGAAGTGGTTGACGAAAGCGAGCAAATTGCTATCGACCGCTTAAAAGAAATTTTCGGTGCTGAATGGGCAAACGTTCAACCTCACTCAGGTGCACAAGCAAATGCAGCTGTATTTTTGGCCTGTTTAAATCCGGGCGATAAATTCTTAGGCTTAAACTTATCACACGGTGGTCACTTATCACACGGCTCGTTGGTAAACAGCTCCGGAATTCTGTACAAACCATGCGAATACAATGTAAAAGAAGATACAGGCCGCGTAGATTACGACCAGATGGAAGAAGTAGCTGTACGCGAACAGCCAAAACTGATTGTTGGTGGTGGATCTGCTTATTCACGCGAATGGGACTACAAACGCATGCGCGAAATTGCCGATAAAGTTGGTGCAATTTTGATGATTGACATGGCTCATCCAGCTGGTCTTATTGCTGCCGGATTGTTGGAAAACCCTTTGAAATGGGCACATATTGTCACCTCAACCACTCACAAAACCCTTCGTGGACCTCGTGGTGGTATCATTTTATTGGGTAAAGACTTTCCAAATCCATGGGGAAAAACCACTCCGAAAGGCGAAATAAAAATGATGTCTGCTCTACTAGACTCTGCAGTTTTCCCCGGAATTCAGGGCGGTCCGCTGGAACACGTTATTGCTGCTAAAGCCGTTTCGTTTGGTGAGTGCCTTCAACCTGAATACAAAGCATATCAGGCACAGGTACAAAAAAATGCTGCTGCATTGGCAAATGCTTTAATAGCTCGTGGATTTACGATCATTTCAGGTGGTACCGACAACCACTCAATGTTGGTTGACCTTCGTTCTAAATTCCCTGAATTGACTGGAAAAGTTGCCGAAAAAGCATTGGTTGAAGCCGATATTACCGTGAACAAAAACATGGTTCCTTTCGATAGCCGCTCTGCTTTCCAAACTTCAGGTATCCGTTTGGGAACTCCTGCTATCACTACCCGTGGCGCAAAAGAAGAACTGATGGCAGAAATTGCCGAAATGATTGAAACTGTGCTTTCAAACGTGGAAAATGAAGCCGTTATTACTTCAGTTCGCGAGCGCGTAAACAAAACAATGGAAGTCTATCCGCTTTTTGCATACTAATACAGAAGTAATAAAGCAAGAGGTAAGGAGTAAGTAAATTGCATGATAAAAAAACTATAGTATGTCGGAAAGTTTGGATTATAATGAAAAATACAGACAAAGAACTAAGAAATTTGCTGTTGCAATAATATTATTTTATGCAAAGTATTGTAAACAAACCGAAGAATTAAGAGTAATCGGAAAGCAGTTGTTACGGTCGGGAACTTCCGTAGCAGCTAATTTTCGGGCAGTTACTCGTGGAAGATCTCATGCCGAACGATTTTCCAAAATGTGTATCGTCGTTGAAGAAATTGATGAAACACAATTTTGGTTTGAATTGATTGAGGAAGCAGAATTGTTAGATAAATCAACCTTTGACTATCTCAAGAATGAAATCGAAGAGCTTGTAAAGATTTTTACTGCAAGTAAAGCCAATATGAAAAAATAACAAAATACTTACTTCTTACTTTCTTAGCTCTTACTCCTATAAATATATGATTGAAAAAATCTTCGAACTTTCAGAGCTTACCGATACCACTGTTTTTTATGGAATAAACAACAATAATGTTCATTTGATAAAAAATCTGCATCCTAATGTGCGGTTTTCGGCAAGGGGAAATATCATTAAGCTGTCCGGGAACGAAGACGATATTGATAAGCTATATTCAATCATTGAAAAATTAGAGCGATTTTGTATTGATAATAACACACTTACCGAAGAAAACATCATCGAAATAGTAAAAGGAAGTGCGCCGGTTGAAATTAAATTTGAAAACCTGATTCTCCACGGAATTAATGGAAAATCCATTATGGCACGCACTCCCAACCAACAGAAACTGGTTAAAGATTTCGAAACCAACGATTTGCTTTTTGCTATCGGACCGGCCGGTTCAGGCAAAACATACACCGCCATTGCATTGGCAGTACGTTCTTTGAAAAATCGCGAAATTAAAAAAATTATCCTCAGTCGACCGGCTGTGGAAGCTGGCGAAAAGCTCGGTTTCTTGCCCGGCGATATGAAAGAAAAAATTGATCCATACCTGCAACCACTTTACGATGCTTTGCAGGATATGATTACTCCGCTAAAACTAAAAGAATACATGGAAAATGGCACTATTCAGATTGCCCCACTGGCCTTTATGCGTGGACGTACGCTGAGCGATGCAGTGGTTATTCTGGACGAAGCCCAAAACTCTACCACCATGCAAATCAAGATGTTCCTGACACGCATGGGCTTGAATACCAAAATGATTGTGACGGGCGATATGACGCAGATTGACTTGCCATATGCTCAAAAATCAGGATTGATCGATGCGTTGGAAGTGTTGAAAAACGTGAAAGGCATAGCCAAAGTTGAATTTGACGTAAAAGACATTGTACGTCACAAACTCGTTCAACGAATTGTGGAAGCTTATGAGAAAAGGATCCCCCTAAATCCCCCGAAGGGGGACTTAAAGAAAGATGATGAAAAGGAAGTTTTGATTTTAAAAAAGTAGTCTTATGATTCAAATCGGAGCTAAATCATATAAATACAAAAAAGATGCTTTAATTCATTATAAAAGTATCTTGAATTCATATAAATTTGGTGATTCACTGAACGAAAGTGATTTCAATGACTTGATCGATTTAATAGATTATGATTTCTCTTTCTATAATGATGAAAATTTTAATATTAATGAATCTATTGATAATCAAGAAAATATTGATATAATTGATATTAAAATTACAAAGGTACAATTTGGTGCAAGATGTTTTGATGTTATTTATTCTGATTATTCAAATTGGTTAATATCATATATTTTCATGATTAATAGACCAAAAGATAATCCTGATGGTTTATTTAGTATAGCTTGCAGAAGTGCAATTCAAAAAGATATTCGGGAACTAAAAAAGAAATATTTCTTTCATAATTCAGTAAAAGGTTTGGTAAAATGCCAAGAAACCAATGAATTATCAAAATGGGAAGAATTGGCAGTTGATCATCGTCAACCAAACACTTTTTCAGTAATAGTTGATAGATTCAAAGAGCTGAATAAGATTGATGTAAATAAAATTGAATTCAAAGTGAACGAAGAAAACATCTTGATGTTTAAAGATGAAATACTGTCTGAAGAATTTAGAAACTACCATAAAGAAAAAGCCAATTTGAGAATTGTTAGAAAAGAATGTAATTTAAGCCGTACCGGAATGGCAAGAATTAAAAGAACAAATAACGACTTAACAATAAAATAAACACAATAACAATCTCCAATATTCCCCCTTTTGGGGGTCAGGGGGCATATATTTATAAATTATGAATGCTTTAACTAACACTGATTTCCACTTTGATGGTCAGACTAACGTGTATCACGGCAAAGTACGTGATGTATATACAGTGAAAAATGACCTGCTGGTAATGGTTGCCACCGACCGTATATCAGCTTTCGATGTGGTTTTACCCAAAGGAATTCCCTATAAAGGACAAATGCTCAACCAGATAGCTGCAAAGTTTCTGGATGCAACTGTCGATATAGTTCCAAACTGGAAACTTGCTAGTCCGGATCCTATGGTAACAGTAGGTCTGCGTTGCGAAGGATACCCTGTAGAAATGATTGTACGTGGTTATTTGTGCGGAAGTGCCTGGAGAGCCTACAAAAGCGGCATACGTGAAATCTGCGGCGTGAAAATACCGGACGGCATGCGCGAAAACCAACGTTTCCCACAACCTATAATCACTCCTACTACCAAAGCCGAATTGGGTCGTCACGACGAAGACATTACCCGTGAAGAAATTCTGAGCCAGGGACTTGTTTCAGTTGAAGAATACGAACTGCTGGAGAAATATACGATGGAGCTTTTCCTTCGTGGAACCGAAATTGCAGCCAAACGTGGTTTGATTTTGGTTGATACAAAGTATGAATTTGGTCGTCGCGATGGTAAAATCTACCTGATTGACGAAATTCACACACCTGATTCATCCCGTTATTTCTATGCTGACAGCTACCAAGAACTTTTTGACAAAGGTGAAGCTCAAAAACAACTTTCGAAAGAGTTTGTGCGCGAATGGCTTATGGATAATGGTTTTCAGGGAAAAAATGGTCAACAGGTTCCTGAAATGACTCCAGAAATTGTAGCCGGAATCAGCGAACGCTACATTGAATTATTTGAAAATATTTCTGGCGAAGCCTTTGATAAAGCCGATATTGCTGATATTACCGCACGAATTGAAAAAAACGTAGTTGAATATTTGAAAACAGTCTGAAGAATTTTAAATTGATTAATAACGATTTTGGATTGATAATAAAACATTTACAGAAAAATCGTCATTCCAACATCTAAAATCTAAAATAAACCTTTGGTAGTTTCGTAAAATACACTATCTTTGCAGCGCTTTAGAAATAAAGCATGCCATTGGAGAGGTGGCAGAGTGGTCGATCGCGGCGGTCTTGAAAACCGTTGTACTGTGAGGTACCGGGGGTTCGAATCCCTCTCTCTCCGCCAATAGAATTTCAACAACAATTAAAAGCCTGCAAAATCAATGATTTGCAGGCTTTTATGTTTTTGACAAGTCACAAAATATTCAATATCTATCAATCTGTAGGTGCTGAATTCGGTGGACTTAAAAACAAAAACATTACCTCCACCGAATTTGGACTAAAAGTGTTTATAATCAAGAAGTCGGTGTGATAATTTTCCAACTCTATTTACAAAAAACCACGAAGAAAACTTACAATCTTCGTGGTTTTAATTTATATACTTATGGCTGATTTCTATCTAAACTCTGACAAAATCAGATTCAATAGTATTGATTAGTTGTTCATCAATTTTCAATTCCAAAGCAAACTCTCTGAATTTAGCAACAGCATTTCTTACCATATCAATTAAAGACTTATAATCCTGAATATCATTCCGCTGAGCAACAGTTTCCAAATCCTCGCGGGTTATACCTTCAGTTTTACCATTAATACTGATAGAATGTTTGTTCATATATGCCGGAGCTGTGAAATCTACCCCATAGGTCAAATCATAAGCAGGAGACAAACGCCATACACCGTCAGGAGTCATACAGAAGCTGAAGTTTTTGGAATGGTCATCCACATTACGTGCAAGCACATTAAATACCATCCTCAGATATTGTTGACTGCTGTCCTTGTATGGCAAATTAAGCCTGCGTATTACGGCAAACAAATCTTCGTAACTATCACTTTCCGGAGACATAGCAGCTAATGTTTGTGTGTGTATCCGGTCATTACCGACACGGTCAAACCGACGGGTCAGAAAATGGGTAACATTTCCATAAGAACGTAGTTCTGACGACATCATATTTATTCCCGCAGCTAATGCCATTTGATAATAAACATATTCAAGCTTGGCCAATGGATAAGATGAATTATCATCGTATTTGAGAATAAAATGTTCAAATCCTTCAGGGATATTTCCTTGGCCGGATATAACTTCCCCTTTTGCTTTATTTACCGCAACAATTGCTTTCGGTCGTTTCCCACCCGGCGAAGAACTGATTTTGATCAGATCCTGCCAAAGAATTGAATTTTCAGCATTGAGTACCGTTGTTTCCCGCTCATTCAAAACTTGTTTGGCAAACTCATAAAGGTGTTCAATATCTACCGAAAAAACGGAGTCATCACCTAACTTCTGAGCCGGTTCATATTCAAGTGCGCCCATTGCCCGACTACCAATAAATGAAAGATGATCTACCGGATTTACTTTCTTTGTCGAAATATGATTATCCCGCAGCCATGCGCTGAAAAGTGAATGCCCCCATTTATCAGGGAGCGAATCGGCAATCATCGGTGGAAGACCCAGATACAATTTATCTTTATTGCCTGTCCAGGGAATATGTTTCTGGCTACGTGGGGAATTAATCGACATAGTTAGTGGAGCAATATCCAAGCCTTTGTCTAGAAATTCAGATTCATATTCAAAAACAGCTAAGTCTGCTTTCTTATCCCATGAAAGATACCCGACAGGCATTCCCCATAGTTTTACCATTACTACATTCGTATCCATAATTATTTCCCTTTCTGTTGTTTCTTAAACAGGCTGCGAGGACTTTGCGGAAGTTCCGGCAACAGTTTCTCTATTTCGTCCAGACTGTCAATGGCTCTCAGTAATTTAATAAATGAAGCTAAAGTTACACCAGTTGAAGATCCATTTTCAAACGTGCTGATAGTAAACACACTTAACCCTGACTTTTTAGAGACTTCTTTCTGAGAATATCCCATTCGTTTTCGATAGTCGCTGTATCGTTTTCCCAGTTGTCGGATTATATCACTACCCGATTGTTCATACAATTCGTTGTACATACATTTAATTTTTCTGCAAATATAGATATATCTATAATAACAAACAAATAATATGCAATAATTTAGATATATCTATACAAAATACAACAATAAATCAATTAGAATATTAACATAAAATTGAATTTAAACGCTGGATGTATAGTAAAACTATAGATGAGTTGAGTGTTGAGCAGTTGAATGCTATTCAAAAGATACTAACAGCCAAAGTGGCTAATCTAGGTAATCCGTTGTTTGAGTTACCTTACAGCAATGATTTGGTGGTGTTGGATTATGTGGATCGTTTTTATAAGCGCATGGTAGTAGAGAAACGTATTGATATAGCACAAAACGAAGACAAGCCAAAAGTGTCCAGGCAAGGAAAAGAGTATCAAAGAATCGATATAAACAGCATTCGCAATAAAGATGTTCGGGAAATTGGTGCAGAATGGCTTTCTTATCAAGCCCTTGGTCAACTGCGTATTGCTTGGTTTTTAGAGCAACAAGGTTGGGACGATTTCGATATCCGATTAGCCTTGACCCATATTATAAGCAGAGCAGTGTATCCAGCCTGGGAACTCAAAACCTGCAGCTGGATAAAAGAGAATTCTGCCGTATGCGAAATCACTGGTTTTGATGTAGAAAAAGTCACGAAAGATCAATTGTATCACATAAGCACCAAACTTTACAACGAAAAACAGGCGTTGGAACAATACTTATCCTTTCGGACAAATGAACTATTTGATATTGAGGATAGAATCATGCTTTACGATTTGACAAATACTTATTTTGAGGGCAGAAAAACGGGTAGTGAACTCGCCAAGTTTGGCAGAAGTAAGGAAAAACGAAGTGATGCCAAATTAGTTGTTTTGGCATTGGTGGTGAATCCTGAAGGGTTTATAAAATACTCTGCCATTCTTGAAGGAAATATGTCCGACCCGGCAACACTGGAATCAATGATTGAAAATCTTCGAATTAAAACTTCCAGTTTAGCAAAAAAAGCCCTTATTGTAATGGATGCAGGTATTGCCACCGAAGACAACTTGCACATGGTAGAAGCCAAAGGATATGTTCGATTTATCAAAAAAAGGATGAAAGTACCATGGCTCACCTGGACTTGGGATTATTGGCGTATTGGGTGGTAAACACCATTAGATATCAACTAAAAGAACAGAACATTCACAGTGGATGGAGCGAAATCGTTCGGATAATGAATACACAAAAAGCTGTTACAACATTAGCTCAAAACGACAAAGATGAAGTGATAAAAATACGCCGTGACACAGAACCAAATCAAAAAGTACAAACATTATATGATGCTCTAAAATACAAATATGCACCCTTCATAAAGAAAAAATCTGTAGTGCTCAAATCTGAACTCCCAGAGTAGCAAATCATTGTATAGCAATACGTTTATCCAAATTTGCTGCAAAGTGGGTTAAGAATAACACTGAATAACAATGCTATAGCAATTTAATCTATTTAAACTCTAATCTATTCTTCCGATTCGTTATTTATTTTGCCAACCGTTTCATGGCTTCTATGGTGTTTTCGCGACTACCGAAAGCTGAGAAACGCACATAACCTTCGCCACTTGCACCAAAACCTGCTCCCGGAGTAGTTACGATGTTCTTTTCTTTCAGCAGATAATCAAAATATTCCCAGCTGCCCAAACCTTGTGGTGCTTTTGCCCATACATAAGGTGCATTTTTACCGCCAAACACTGAGTAACCTGCTTTGATTAATCCTTCACGAATAATTGAAACATTTTCCTTGTAGAAATCGAGCAGGGCTTTTACCTGTAGTTTGCCTTCGGGTGAGTATGTGGCTTCGGCAGCACGCTGTACAACATAAGATGTGCCGTTAAACTTGGTAGTCTGGCGGCGGTTCCACAGTTTATTAATCTGTACTTTTTCGCCTGTGGAGCTTGTTCCCAACAGTTGCTTTGGAACAACCGTGTATCCGCAACGTGTTCCGGTGAAGCCGGCTGTTTTAGAGAAGCTGCGGAATTCGATGGCAACATCTATGGCACCTTCAATTTCATAAATGCTGTGTGGAACGTCTTCTTCTGTGATAAATGCTTCGTAAGCAGCATCAAATAAGATAATCGCGTTGTTTTCTTTGGCGTAGTTTATCCAAACGGTCAACTGTTCTTTAGTCAGCGTAGTCCCTGTAGGATTGTTTGGATAACATAAATATATCAAATCTACTTTCTCGGTCGGCAGAGCAGGAACAAAATTATTCTCAGCATTGCAGGGCAGATAAACAAGGTTCGTCCATGCACCGCTGGCGGTAGGCTCACCGGCACGACCGGCCATGGCATTCGTATCTACATACACCGGATAACTTGGATCGGTAATGGCCACACGGTTGTTATTATCAAAAATATCGCCAATATTTCCTGTATCGCTTTTTGCACCGTCGCTAACAAAAATCTCATCAGCTTCAATATTAATGCCTTTATCCGTAAAGTCATTCAATACAATAGCATCACGCAAAAAAGCATAACCCTGTTCAGGACCGTAGCCACGGAATGTTTCGGCATGACGTTGTTCGTTAGCAGCTTTTATCATTGCGTCAACCGATGCATCGGGTAGGGGAAGGCTTACATCGCCTATTCCCATGCGGATAATCGCTGCAGTTGGATTTTCTTCTTTGTGTTGAGCCACACGTTTAGCAATTTCCGAAAACAGATAGGTTGCAGGAATTTTGATAAAATTGTCGTTTATTTGTGCCATGAATTATAAGCCCCCTAAATCCCCCTTTAGGGGACTTTCCCATTTAATGATGGGGGTTTTGGGAAGAATTATTTTAGTTATATTGTTTTTATTATGTATATTTTATTAAGTCCCCTTATGGGGGATTTAGGGGGCCACTTCTCCTTCAAACACGGTAGTTGCACTGCCGGTCAGATATACATGATTATCTGATTCTTTCCATTCAATAACCAGTTCACCACCGATTAGTTCTACGGTTACTTTGCGGTTGGTATGTCCATTCAGAACGGCAGCAACCACTGAGGCACAGGCTCCTGTTCCACAAGCCATTGTTTCGCCTGAACCACGTTCCCACACACGCATTTTTACACGATCTTTCGAAAGTACTTCAATAAATTCTGTATTGGTACGATGTGGAAAGATACTTGCATTTTCGATAAGCGGACCTATTTTTACTAAATCGAGCGAATCAATCCCTGATGTGAAAATCACAGCATGTGGATTGCCCATCGACACACAGGTAATGGCATATTCAATCCCTTCGGCAAATGTAACAGGCTTATTGATAACGGTCTCGCCGGTAAAGGTAGTTGGGATAAGTTCCGGTTTCAGGATGGGTTCGCCCATATCCACGGTTACGCTCTCCACCTTATTATCATTTCCCACAAAGAGTTTCAGCACTTTTACACCAGCCAGTGTTTCAAGGCTTACTTCGGTTTTATCGGTAAGGCCTTTGTCGTACACTAATTTACCGATACAACGCGATGCATTTCCGCACATTTCCGATTCGGAGCCGTCGGCATTAAACATGCGCATTCTGAAATCCGATGTTTCCGAAGGCATAATCATTACAAGTCCATCAGAGCCAATCCCTTTGTGGCGATCACTGTACTGAATGGCAAATTCTTCCGGATTTTCTATTTTCTCTTCAAAACCGTTTACGTAAATGTAATCATTTCCGGTTCCGTGCATTTTAGTGAATTTCATGATAAAGCGGGTTTACTTGAAAAAATCATGCAAAATTAATCAATCCTACTTATGTATGCTGAACACTAAAGCAAACGTTTTTATTGAAATAATCGATGTGATAGAATAGTAGAATATATCTGTATTTTGTACAAATCTAATCTGAAAAATAATGTTTTACTTACAGATTGTAGAAACATGCAGGTTATTTCAGGTCTGAAGTAAGCTGGGGATTTTATTTAACGAATTAATTGACGTGAGTTCTTCTATGTTGTATTCCAAATATCAAAAGTATTATTATATTTATTATTACGATATTCAAAGTGTTGGCTCAGATTATTTTGTTTTAAAAAATGAATCATTGGTTCCCAAAAGTTTATATATTTGCATATTAATGTCACAACCAAATTCAATACAATGAGCAGATTAACAAACAAACGCGTACTTATTACCGGTGGGGGGTCAGGAATTGGTAAAATAATGGGTCGCATGGCTCTCGAAAAAGGTGCTGAGTTAATTATATGGGACATAAATCAGTTGTCGATTGATGGAGTTGTTAAAGAGTTTAATAAACTTGGAAAGGTAACGGCTTATATTGTCGATATTTCGGATATTGAACAAATAAAAAGTACTGCTGAAAAGGTACGAAATGAACTTGGTACAGTTGATATTCTGATAAATAATGCCGGCATTGTGGTTGGAAAGTACTTCGATGAACATTCTACTGCCGAAATACAACGTACCATGGATATCAATGCCAGTGCACCGATGTATGTTACAGCTGAATTTTTGGGACAAATGATTGTTCAACGTTCAGGTCATATTTGCAACATAGCTTCATCGGCCGGATTTATTGCCAATCCTCGCATGTCGGTGTATGCAGCCAGCAAATGGGCGGTTATTGGCTGGTCGGATAGTTTGCGGCTGGAAATGCAGTTTCGTAAAACCCGTGTAAAAGTATCAACCGTGACGCCTTATTATATCAATACGGGTATGTTTGCCGGAGTGAAATCGCTGATTCCGATACTCAAACCCGAAAAAGTGGCAGCTCAGATTATCAGTGGAATAGAGCGAAACCGGATAATAATAAGTATGCCATTTAGCATGCATTTTATTCGACTTTGTCAGGGATTATTGTCCATCCGACTATTCGATTGGGTGGCAGGAAATATACTGCAAATCTACAAAACCATGGATCATTTCAAAGGACGAAAATAACCGATATTATGGAAAATACTTCAGCCGAAGCTATTGAATCGTTGATACAGGTTCATCGCGATTACTTTGCGACAAACGAAACAAAAGACCTGAATTTCAGACTTAATAATCTCAGGAAGTTCAAAAAAGGCATTCAGCAATATGAACAGAAAATTACTGATGCTCTTTGGCAGGACTTACACAAATCGGCTGAAGAAGCCTATCTGACTGAGATTAGCATTGTACTTCAGGAAATTAATAATCATATTAAACACCTGAAACATTGGGCAAAAACTAAAAAAGTGGCTACTCCACTTCATTTATTACCTTCATCGAGCAAAATTATTTACGAACCGTTGGGAGTAGCACTCATTATTGCTCCATGGAATTATCCGTTTCAGTTGTTGATGAATTCCTTGGTTGGAGCTGTTTCGGGAGGTTGCTGTGCCGTGTTGAAACCTTCGCCTTATACGCCAACAGTTGCTGCAGTGATGGAAGAAATGATTCACGAAACTTTTCCAACAGAATATATTTCAGTTGTTCAGGGTGGGAGAGAAGTGAATAGTCAGTTGCTCGAACAACGTTTCGATGTGATTTTCTTTACCGGAAGCCCAGATTTGGGTAAAACCGTGATGAAAGCTGCTGCAGCATATCTTACACCGGTTGTGCTCGAATTGGGCGGGAAAAGTCCCTGCATTGTCGATGCCAGTGCCAATATTGATATAGCTGCTAAGCGGATAGCCTGGGGAAAAATGATTAATGCCGGACAAACTTGTATTGCACCTGATTATTTATTTGTACATGAGTCGGTAAAAGCTGAACTTCTGACAAAAATAGAACAAAATATAACCAAATGGTTTGGTGAAAATCCACAGGAAAGTGCTTATTTTCCTCGTATAGTGAATCTCAATGCCATGAAACGGTTGAAAAAACTATTGTTGCATGGCGATATTGTTTTTGGTGGAAAAACAGATGATACCGACAGGTATTTTGCACCAACAATTATAGATGATGTTCAGCCCGATTATCCAATTATGCAGGAAGAAATTTTCGGACCAATTCTGCCTGTAATGACTTTCAAAAAGATTGAAACGGTAATCGATTACATAAACAAACACGAAAAACCGTTGGCATTTTACTTTTTTGGAAAAAACAGCCAATCAAAAACTGTTTTTATGGAAACTACATCGGGCGGTGCTTGTATAAATGATACGCTCATGCACATTACCAACCATCATTTACCTTTTGGCGGTGTTGGAAACAGTGGGATAGGCAACTATCATGGTCGTGAAAGTTTTATGGCTTTCAGCAATGCCCGGGCTGTTGTCACTTCACCTACATGGTTTGATTTACCAGTGAAATATGTACCGTTTAAGTTCTTTAAATGGGTAAAGAAAATCCTTTAAAATTATTCATTAAGTTTCATGAAAGCCGTGTCCTGCCTCGATATTTTTTCTTATTTTTGCAAACTATAAACGATTTGGCAGGTATTAACTCATGAAAACTCAGATTGAAAATCTTCGTCGCGAACTGGAGCAGCATAATTATAACTATTATGTGCTTTCTCAACCTACTATTACCGACTTTGAATTTGATGACAAATTAAAGCAACTTCAGGGACTTGAAACTGCTCATCCGGAGTTTTTTGATCCGAATTCGCCTACACAGCGTGTTGGAAGTGATATTATTAGTGGTTTTGAGCAGGTTGCTCATGTTTATCCTATGCTGTCGTTAGGAAATACATATTCTGAAGGCGAAGTTCAGGATTTCTACGAGCGCACCCGAAAAGGACTGAATGAAGAGTTTGAACTGGTTTGCGAATTAAAATATGATGGAACTTCCATTTCGCTTACTTACGAAAATGGTTTGCTGGTTAGAGCCGTGACCCGTGGTGATGGAGAAAAAGGTGATGATGTTACTGCCAACGTGAAAACAATACGGAGCATTCCGTTGCGGTTGCAAGGCAATTTCCCCGATAAGTTTGAGATTCGGGGTGAAATTCTGATGCCCTGGGCAGTATTTGACGAACTGAACCGTGAGCGTGAGGCTCAGGAAGAACAACTTTTTGCTAATCCGCGTAATGCCGCTTCGGGAACATTGAAACTACAGAATTCATCTATTGTTGCAAATCGTAAACTGGATGGTTATTTCTATTATTTGTTGGGTGAAAACCTTCCATCCGATCTTCATTCTGAAAATTTAAATGCTGCCCGTTCGTGGGGTTTTAAAATATCCGATGCTACCAAAGTCTGCAAATCGCTCGAAGAAGTTTCGGCATTTATCAATTACTGGGATGTGGAACGTAAAAACCTTCCGGTGGCAACTGATGGAATCGTTATAAAAGTGAATTCATTAAGCCAGCAGAAGAATCTTGGTTTTACAGCCAAATCGCCTCGCTGGGCTATTGCATATAAATTTCAGGCAGAGAAAGCGGTTACTCGATTGAATTCAGTTTCGTATCAGGTGGGTAGGACAGGGGCGGTTACTCCGGTTGCCAATCTTGATCCCGTGCAACTTTCGGGAACAGTGGTGAAACGTGCTTCGCTGCATAATGCCGACATTATCGAATCACTCGATTTGTATATCGGTGATATGGTTTTCGTGGAAAAAGGAGGCGAAATTATTCCCAAAATTACGGCTGTTGACAAAGATGCACGATTTTTGATTGGAGATAAAGTGAAATTTTTAAAGGTTTGCCCTGAATGTGGTGCTGCTTTAGTTCGGTTCGAAGGCGAAGCTGCCCATTATTGTCCGAACGAAAATACCTGTCAGCCTCAGATAAAGGGCAAAATGGAACATTTCGTGAGTCGAAAAGCCATGAACATCGACGGTTTAGGTAGCGAAACAATAAATTTGCTATACCAGAATGGTTTATTACAAAATATTGCCGATATTTACAGCCTTAAAATTCCTGATTTGGTACGATTGGAGCGTTTAGGAACAAAATCGGCTTACAACATACAAGCTGGTGCTGAAAAGTCGAAAGAAGTACCGTTTGAACGCGTGGTTTTTGCATTAGGAATCCGCTTTGTTGGCGAAACCATTGCAAAAAAGCTGGCTTATGCCTTTAAAAATATCGAAGCGTTAGAATGTGCAACATTGGAAGACTTGGTTGCGGTTGACGAAATCGGTGAACGGATAGCTCAAAGTGTAGTTCAATATTTTTCAGATTCATTGAATGTAGAAACTGTAAGTCGTTTAAAATCTGCAGGTTTACAAATGAGTCTTTCTGAAGAAAAGCTACTGTCACACGGTGATGCATTGATTGGTTTATCCATTGTTATCAGCGGATCATTTGCTAAACATTCGCGCGATGAATATAAAGCTATGATAGAAATGAATGGTGGCAAGAATGTTGGAAGTGTTTCAGCTAAAACCTCATTTATTTTAGCAGGTGAAAATATGGGTCCCGAGAAATTGAAAAAAGCTGAAAATCTTGGAGTGAAAATTATGGATGAACATATGTTTCTTGCGATGATAAGTGAAACAAAATCAGAAGAATAACACTAAATTACAATTCTGTATGAATAAGATATTTACTTTCAATAAATTATACAATTACCTGTTTAATAAACGGGCTGAATTATATCTGCAAACGTTAATCCGTGAAAGAAGATTTATTACTTACGATAAAGCTCGAACGGTACTTATTTTGTTTGAAAGTGATTATTCTGAAAAGAACTTACCTATTCGTAACATTATTAGTTCATTGCAACAAGATGGAAAGAAAGTATCTGCTTGGGGCTATACGGATAAAAAGCTTGTTACTACAGCTATCTTTCCTGATTTTAAAATATTGAACAATGATCAAACCGATTTTTTTAGTAAACCGGTTTCTTCTTATATTGATGAACTTGAGAATCACGAGTATGATTTGTTACTTGATTTGACACTAAAACCTTTAATACCTGTGCAATACATAGCTGTTTATACAAAGGCAATTTTTAAAATAGGAATTCATAAATCTTATCTGAATATCTATGATTTTGTGTTGGATGTAGAATCTTTGATGACTCCTCCTGAAAAAACAGAAAATGAAGAACCTTTTGAATCTATGGTTGATGAAACTTACGTGTATGATCAGATAATTTTTTACCTGAAAAGTGTACAAAGTACAGATTAAAACCGTACTTTTGCACTCAAATTGTATTTTTTACCGATGATTAATAATAAACTGACAGGAATGGGTGTTGCGCTTATAACCCCATTTAAGAGTGATGAAACGATTGATTTTGATGCATTGGCACTTTTAGTCGAGCATCAAATAAAAAATGGTACTGATTACCTTGTGGTATGTGGAACAACAGCCGAAACTCCAACATTATCTGAAATAGAGAAACAGGAAATTACTGATTTTGTTTTAATGAGTAATGCCGGACGTTTGCCTGTTGTACTCGGAGTGGGTGGTAACAATACCAAAGCGGTGATTGAGAAACTTCAACGTTCAGATTTCCATGGTGTTGATGCAATTCTATCGGTTACACCGTATTATAACAAACCTTCGCAGGAAGGTCTGTATCAGCATTATGCTGCCATTGCAAAAGCAAGTCCGGTGCCTGTTATTTTATACAATGTGCCGGGTCGAACTGGTGTCAATATGACTGCGGATACTACTCTCCGATTAGCAAAAGAATTTCCAATAATTTGTGCAATAAAAGAAGCTTCGGGTAATTTTACTCAAATTGATGATATAATCAAAAACAAACCGAAAGATTTTATGGTTATTTCGGGGGATGATGGTATCACTTTTCCATTGATAACGTTGGGTGCTGTTGGAGTTATTTCGGTGATTGGTAATGCTTTCCCAAAAGAATTCAGCCGTATGGTGCGGTTAGCTCTTGAGGGCGATTATGCAAGTTCACGTCAGATTCACCACCGTTTCACTGAACTGATTGAATTACTTTTTGTAGAAGGAAATCCTGCCGGTGTGAAAAGTATGTTGGCAGTTATGGGAATGGTTGAAAATCAGTTACGATTGCCTCTTGTGCCAAATACAATTAAAACGTACGAAAAAATCCGGGTTGTACTTAATGAATTAAATATCAAGTGTTGATACCGGATTCCAAATAGGAATTAATAACTTAGACAACCTCTTTCTGCAAAATGCAGTAAGAGGTTTTTTCTTTCCTATTAATCATAAAATGTAAATACTGATCAATAAAAGGATTTTATCCCCGATAAATCGGGTCTGATTTAAAGAACTAAGTCTTTATCATTAACTGCGTTGATCTTCGATTCCGACATGTCTGAATAAAATCCGTTTTAAATCCGTTCTATCAGCGTAATGCCGTCAAGTGGGCATCTTCGATCCGCGTACTATTCTTACAAACAATCAAACTTATATAAACTCTATTATGAGTTAAGTCAAGCATATAATTTCCAGCTATCATCAAATGTTCGAAATTTAAGTGTTTTTATGGTCTCTATTGAGATTATTAAAATTCGGATGTAAAATGAAAGCGGATATTTTTGAAATCATTTTGTGCCATTTGAAGCACATAACCTGAATCGGCCAGAAAAACATCGCGACCCTCTTTGTCCTTGGCCATGTACTGCGCTTTGCGTTTTTTGAAATTGTCAAGTTCCACAGCGTCGTCACTTTCAATCCAACATGCCTTATATAATGAAATAGGTTCCCAACGTCCTTGTGCGCCGTATTCGTGCAGCAAGCGGTACTGAATAACTTCAAACTGAAGTTGCCCCACTGTCCCCACAATTTTTCTGCCGTTATATTGATTCACAAATAGCTGTGCCACACCTTCGTCCATCAACTGGTTGATACCTTTGTCCAACTGTTTGGTTTTCATTGGGTCAGCATTTTCAATGTACTTGAACATTTCGGGCGAAAAGCTTGGAATACCTTTGAAATGCAGGTCTTCACCACCAGTCAGTGTGTCGCCAATTTTGAAATTCCCGGTATCCGGCAATCCCACAATATCACCGGCGTAGGCTTCGTCAACAGTTTCCTTTTTCTGAGCCATAAAGGCAGTAGGAGAGGAGAAGCGCATCATTTTACCATGGCGAATATGTTTATAGTTTACGTTTCGTTCAAACTTTCCTGAACAAATTTTCACAAACGCAATACAACTACGATGATTCGGATCCATATTTGCATGGATTTTGAAAATAAAGCCCGAAAATGCTTCTTCATAAGGATTTACTTCACGTTCCAAGGAGTGAATTGGTCGGGGAGAGGGTGCAATTTCCACAAAGCAATCCAAAAGTTCCTTTACTCCAAAATTATTCAATGCGCTACCAAAAAACACAGGGGCAAGCTGTCCTGCAAGGTATTTTTCATTGTCAAATTCGGAATAAACACCGTTTATCAGCTCCATATCTTCACGCAGTTTGGTTGCATCACGCTCACCAACCAATTTATCGAGTTCGGGACTGTCAATATCCGATAACTCAACGGATTCGCTGATAGATTGTTTGTTTGGAGTGAAAAGCTGAAGATTGTCTTTGTAAATATTGTAAACGCCTTTGAATGAAAATCCCTGATTGATAGGCCAGCTCAATGGACGTACAGAAATACCGAGTTCAGCTTCAAGTTCATCCAGCAAATCGAAAGCATCTTTTCCTTCCCGATCCATCTTATTCACAAAAATCATCACGGGTGTATTGCGCATACGGCACACTTCCATCAGTTTGCGGGTTTGTGCTTCAACCCCCTTGGCAGTATCCACAACTATGATTACACTATCCACAGCTGTGAGTGTACGGTAAGTATCTTCAGCAAAGTCCTGGTGACCGGGAGTATCCAGAATATTGATTTTATAATCGCGGTATTCAAAGCCCATAACCGAAGTTGCCACAGAAATTCCGCGTTGTTTTTCAATTTCCATCCAGTCGGAAGTGGCAGTTTTCTTTATTTTATTCGATTTTACAGCACCTGCCACATGAATTGCACCACCAAAGAGCAATAGTTTTTCGGTCAGCGTGGTTTTCCCGGCATCTGGATGACTGATAATGGCAAAGGTGCGACGGCGTTGAATTTCGGATTCTAAACTCATTGTTGGGTAAAAGTTTATTTAGTTTATAAAGGTGGAAAGTTTATAAAGTTGACAATCAGGCTTTCTGCTTTTGACTTTTCGGGCTGCAAAGGTACGTTATTTAGAGCAAAGCTCAAACAGTTTATACAAAACAAAAAGTTCGAAAATAAGCAGACCTTCTCCAATTTTTTGCATAAAAAAAGTTAACAGTGTTCAACTATAGGAAAATCAATACATTTATTGGTTGGATTTTGATAGCTTTGTTAGCTAAACTATATTTCAACGTAACCTACCCTATTTTTTGGCAAAAAAAGTATTACTTTTGACCATTCAGGGAAGTGCGAAACAAAGTACAATGATAATTTAAGCCTAATTATTTACAGGTATAAAAAAGTTTGCAAGTGCCTCAACATTCATCGATTGGACAGGAATTGTACATTGGAACGAAAAAGTGTTGTATAAATTAAATCACAAAAACATTAATCTGCATTAAATTTTAAATATTGAAGTTTTTTTATTGTTTAAATATAGTTTACTGTCAGAATATGAAGTAATTACAAATTTACATTTATTTTTTTGATGCTTTAAATTCGATTATTTGTTATAATTTTCGTATTTTAGGCTTATCTTTGCAGTCTAATTTATTAAAACCTATCTAAGAAATCCCGGAAATGAAAGAAAAATTCAATTTTTTACTAAATTCGGATGTTTTTTCACATCTTACAACCCTTAAATATCTACCACGTTGGGTTGTGTTATTATTTGATATTTTCATTTGTTTAATGTCTTATTATATTGCCCACTATATATCGCTAAAAATATATAATAATATTCCCGAACAACGTATTTTTTCAGTTTCTGAGCGTGTAGCTGTAATAATAAGTTTTCAGATTGTTTTTTTCTGGATATTTCATACTTATTCAGGTGTTCTCAGATATTCAGGGTATGTTGATGCTGCTAAATTGTTATTAGCTGTAATAATAAATTTGATAGTTGTTTCAATTACTAATGTTTTAATTTATCTTTATACAGGTAATTACGGGTTTTATTTTTCAGTACTCATCATTTATTCAGTATTATCTTTTCTGTTTCTCTTTATGCTTAGATTGATAGTGAAGACTATTTATGATTATTTCAGTCAGAATTCAGGTCAAATTATTCCAGTAATGATTTATGGTTCACAATCTGCAGCTATTGGTATTGCTAAGATGTTAAGGACTACGCCCGAAAACAAGTACAAACTGGTCGGATTTATTGATGATGATAAAAATGCAACTGAGAAGGTGATAATGGGAGTGAAAGTTTATCATTTATCAGAGGCTGTGGTAAAAAAGGTGGTTGTAAATAAAGCCAAGGCTATCATTGTTTCACCACTTAAAATGACAATGATTAACCCGAATTCTGATTTGGATATATTCATTAATAACAATCTTTCTGTATTAACTTCACCACCGATGAGTATATGGCAAAATGATATGCCATCGATTAAACAAATCAAATCAATTCAGATTGAAGATTTGCTTGAAAGACCTAAAATTGATATTTCGAGTGAAAATATTGCAAAACAACTTAAATCGAAAGTAGTTTTGGTTACAGGTGCTGCCGGATCAATTGGAAGTGAAATTGTGCATCAGGTTATTCAGTATAAGCCAAAACTTCTTATAATTCTTGATCAGTCAGAATCACCCATGCATGATTTAAAACTTGAATTAGATGTGCAATATCCCGATCAAAATATAAGTACATTTTTAGGGGATGTTAGAAATAAGGAACGTATGGAATATATGATAGACTTATTCCGTCCGGATATTATATACCATGCAGCTGCCTATAAACATGTTCCTTTGATGGAGGATAATCCGGTAGAAAGTATCATGGTAAATGTACTGGGTACAAAAATCATGGCAGATTTGGCCGTGAAATATAAAGTTCAGCGTTTTTTAATGATTTCTACCGATAAAGCTGTGAATCCTACCAATGTAATGGGTGCTTCTAAGCGAATCGCTGAAATTTACGTTCAATCTCTATTCCGTAAATTACAGGCTGATGGAAATCATACTACTAAATTTATTACTACCAGATTTGGAAATGTTCTGGGCTCAAATGGTTCAGTAATACCCCATTTCAAGAATCAAATTGAAAAGGGGGGACCGGTTACTGTTACTCATCCTGAAATAATCCGTTATTTCATGACAATACCTGAAGCTTGTATGTTAGTTTTGGAAGCAGGAGCAATGGGTCATGGAGGTGAAATATTTATTTTTGATATGGGCAGTCCTGTGAAAATTGTAAATCTGGCTCGCAAGATGATTCGATTGGCCGGTTATATACCTGAAGTTGATATTAAAATAGAATATACCGGTTTACGCCCCGGAGAAAAACTATATGAAGAATTGCTTAATCAGAAGGAAATAACCACAAAGACTCATAATCCTAAGATAATGATTGCAAAGGTTCAGGAATATGATTATGAAGCAGTTTCGCTTCAGATTAATGAATTAATTCAATACAGCTTGATGTGTAAGAATTTTCTGACAGTTTCACTTATGAAAAAAATAGTACCTGAGTTTTTGAGTAAAAACTCTCAGTATGAACGATTGGATGTGTAATTACTATGTATCAAAAAATGCATTATTTAAATAATCTTATTGTAGCTTATCCGGTATTAACTATACTAATTTCTTTTGTTATAGGTCTTTGTTTTATGCCTATGGTAATAGATATTGCCAAAAAGAGAAACTTTGTTGTAAGACCTAATAAAAGGACTTCTCATGAAGGAACAATTCCGAATATTGGTGGGATAAATATTTTTATATCTTTTCTACTGACAGTGTTTTTGTTTTCGTACGGAATTATTGATCAACTTCAATTTATAATTATTGGTGTATTCTTTATCCTTATTGTGGGTTTTGTCGATGATTTGATAGATATAAAAGCCTATTGGAAACTTTTAGGGGAAATTGTTTCAGGTTTTTTTCTGATAGTTGTTTCGGATATACGCTTAACCAATCTGCACGGTTTTTTAGGCATAAATGAGCTGCCGATTCTTAGTAGCTATTTTCTTTCAATTTTTGTATTTATTGCCATAATTAATGCATTAAATCTTATCGATGGCGTAGATGGATTAGCTTCGGGATTGGGCATTATGTACAGCTTGTTCTTTGCCATCTATTTTAGTTTCACAGGTTCAGTTAATCTGGCAATTTCGGCTTATGCCATGGTGGGTTCTCTAAGTGTGTTTTTCATCTATAATGTATTCGGAAATAAAAATAAAATATTTATGGGTGATACAGGCTCATTGTTATTGGGATATATGATATCGCTCTATGTGTTTCAGTTTTGTGAGATGAATGCCTACCCGCAAAAATTTCAGTTAAATGAATTATTCCAAATGAAAGCTGCACCTGCTGTAGCTATTTGTATTCTGTCAGTTCCACTCTTTGATACAATGAGAGTGATGATGACGCGTATTAAAAAAGGTGTTTCACCATTTCATCCCGATAAAAATCATATTCATCATTTACTTCTAAAAACAGGGCTGAAACACCGTCAGGTTACAATGGTTTTGCTTATTGTAACTCTTGTTTTTATAATGCTGGGAATTGTTGGTCGTAACTGGTCAATTGGTCTATTGGCTTTGGTAGCGTTTTTTCTTGCTATTATTCTTACAGAAATACTCTGGAGACTGGTAGACCGTAAAACACTAAAGAAGTGATTTTGATTTATAATTTCCGTTGAATAATTATTGAGCATGATTTCCGTCGAACAACTCACCATCGAATTTGGCGGATCGCCGCTTTTTGATGAAATAACTTTCCTTGTAAATTCCAAAGATAAAATAGCTCTGGTAGGCAAAAATGGGGCTGGCAAAACTACTTTACTACGAATTTTCTCAGGCAAACAACTTCCCACAAAAGGCAAAGTAACCATTCCCAAAGACCTTACAATTGGATATTTGCCTCAGCACATGATTCATAACGAAGGTACAACAGTGATGCAGGAAGCCGAAAAGGCTTTTGAGCATATCACTGATTTGCAATCAGAAATTGAGCGTATGAACATTGAACTGGCAGAGCGAACCGATTATGAAAGCGATGATTATCATGATTTTCTAAATCACCTTACTCACCAGAATGAACACTTGCAGATTATAGGCAATGGTAATTTTTATGCCGAAATTGAAAAAACCTTGCTTGGTCTTGGTTTTTTACGTTCAGATTTCGACAGACAATGTTCTGAATTCAGCGGAGGGTGGCGTATGCGCATTGAATTGGCAAAAATCCTGTTACAACGTCCCGAAGTGCTGCTGCTTGATGAGCCCACCAATCACCTTGATATAGAGTCAATTCAGTGGCTTGAAAACTTTCTGGTAACATCCAATTCAGCCATATTGCTTGTATCACACGACCGGGCATTTATTGATGCAGTAACCAATCGTACCATCGAAATATCGCTTGGAAAGATTTATGATTATAACGTAAATTATTCGAAGTATGTACAATTGCGGGTTGAGCGACATGAACAACAAGTACGTGCTTATGAGAATCAACAGAAGATGATTGCTGATACCGAAGAATTTATTGCACGATACCGCTATCAGGCCACCAAAGCCATTCAGGTACAATCGCGTGTGAAACAACTGGAAAAACTCGAACGGCTTGAAGTGGATTTAGAAGATAATTCCAGACTTCATCTTAAATTTCCACCAGCACCCCGTTCCGGCAGCATTCCGGTGGAAATGGAACATTTATCAAAAGTTTATGGCAAACAGTTGATTCTTGATAATATTGATTTGATAATAAATCGGGGAGAAAAAGTGGCTTTTGTGGGTAAGAATGGTGAGGGTAAGAGTACACTCGTGAAATGTATAATGGATGAAATAGAGTATTCAGGTACAATGAAACTTGGTCATAATGTGAAGATTGGCTATTTTGCTCAAAATCAGGCATCGTTACTCGATGAGAATCGAACTGTTTTCGAAACCATTGATTACGTAGCTGTGGGCGATATACGTACTAAAATCCGCGATATTTTAGGCGCATTTATGTTTGGTGGTGAAGCTTCTGATAAAAAGGTGAAAGTGCTATCGGGTGGTGAGCGTAGTCGGTTGGCAATGATTCGATTGTTGCTTGAACCGGTGAATCTGTTGATTCTTGACGAGCCGACAAATCACCTTGATATGCGTTCGAAGGATGTGTTGAAAGAAGCAATTAAGGCTTTTGATGGAACTGTTATTGTGGTATCTCACGACCGTGAATTTCTGGACGGACTGGTGAATAAAGTGTACGAATTTGCTAACAAAAAAGTTCGTGAACATATCGGTGGTATCTATGAATTTCTTCAATACAAAAAGATGGATAGCTTGCGTGAGCTGGAAATCTCAAATTCGTTGAAAGCTGCCTATGAAGCAAAAGATAAGTCAGTTTCCGATAATAAACTAAGCTACGAAGCACGTAAAGAGCTTAGCAGGAAAATTAAGAAGGCAGAAAGAGCAGTAGAAGACGTGGAAAAACTAGTTTCAACTCTTGAATCAGAAATTGCAGAAATGGATGCTCAGTTACAACTTCCCGAAAAAGCCTCTGATAATGAGTATATTCTGCTTTATCAAAAAAAACAGCGTGAATTGGAACAAAAAGTGTATGAATGGGAAATACTGAGCGAAGAGTTGGAGCAGTTAGCCCCCTAAATCCCCCATAAGGGGACTTAAAGACTCAATCTTTGAATAATAAGTACAAATTTAAATATACAAATTCAAAAGTCCTCCTTCGGGGGGATTTAGGGGGCTTTCAATGGCAACACTTTTTTTAATACCAACATCACTTGGTGAAAGTCCATTCGACAGTATTTTACCTGCCCGAAATACTGAGATTGTTACAGATTTGAAGTTTTTTATTGTGGAGGATGTGCGAACAGCCCGTCGTTTTCTGAAAAAAGCCAATCAGGCTATTGATATTGATAGTCTTACTTTTTTTGTTTTAAACCAGCATACTTCACCCGAAGAAATTAGTGATTTTCTGAAACCGATGGTTGAGGGAAATGACATGGGAGTATTATCCGAAGCAGGTTGTCCCGCCATTGCCGATCCGGGTGCCGATGTGGTTGCCATTGCACAGCGAAATAACTTCAGGGTTGTTCCGTTGGTTGGTCCATCATCCATACTTTTGTCGCTCATGGCATCGGGATTTAACGGTCAGAGTTTTGCATTTGTTGGTTATTTGCCCATTCAGCCGGATGAACGCTCCAAAGCATTGAAAAAGCTTGAATCCCGTGTTTATTCCGAAAATCAATCACAAATTTTTATTGAAACACCTTATCGCAATATGAAAATGCTGGAAGAAATCATCAAAACCTGCCAGCCAAACACCCGCCTTTGTATTGCTGTCGACATTACGCTCGAAACTGAATTTATTAAAACCAAAACCATCAAAGAGTGGAAGGCTCAACTCCCGGATTTGAATAAACGTCCTTGTATTTTTATAATCTATAAATAAGTACAAACGTTAAATTTGTGCTTTTTATTTAGCTTGTTTGAAAAAACACATATCTTTACATAATTATTCATTTTCCGGTGTTATTGATAAATCTATTTCCATGAATAAAAAAATAGAGCCTAAACCGCTCACACTGAAATCAATCTTAGATTATTCGGTAAAGAATTTTGCTAAAATGCCTTCCGTTTCGTTTGTGGATGGAACTCCAATAACTTATTCTCAATTAGGGAAAAAAATTGAAGAAACTGCTTCAAAATTATTTGCACTTGGATTAGAAAAAGGAGATAAGGTTGCACTGTTCAGTCATAATATGCCGAATTGGGTAATTGCTTATTTTTCAGTTGTTTCTAATGGATTGATAATCGTTCCGGTACTGCCTGATTTTACGCGGGAAGAAGTTGAGAATGTGCTTGTTCACTCCGAATCTAAAGTGCTGTTTATTAGTGAACGCTTGATTTCCAGGGTAGAAGGTCTTGAATTACCATCACTCGAAGCCACTATCTTGTTAGATGATTTCAGTCAGGTCTCCGGAACAAAAAGTATAAATACCGAAACTGTTATCCCTAAAATCACTGTAAAAGAGAATGATACTGCTGCCATAATTTATACTTCAGGAACCACAGGTCGTTCAAAAGGTGTTGTGTTGTCGCATAAAAGCATCGCCTTTGTGGCAATGCAATCCTTCACATTTCAACCTATTTCACGTACAGATGTGTTTTTATCACTTTTGCCACTTTCGCATACTTACGAAAATACCATTGGATTGATTTATCCTATCATCTATGGTGCAGCAATTTATTATCTTGAAAAACCGCCAACACCTGCAGCATTGTTGCCAGCCTTGAAAAAAATAAGACCAACGATGATGCTTTCCGTTCCACTTGTTATGGAAAAGATTTTTAAAACTCAGATTCAGAGTAAGTTTACCGGAAATGGTTTGAAAAGGATGATTTATAAAACTCCTTTTTTCAGAATATTGATTCACCGGATTGCTGGTAAAAAGTTATATCAGACTTTTGGTGGACGGTTGAAATTCTTTGGAATTGGCGGTGCTAAACTTGATTCGCGGGTTGAACGTTTCCTTAAAGAAGCCCGGTTTCCTTATGCCATCGGTTATGGACTAACTGAAACTGCACCTTTATTGGCTGGTGCAGGTGTTCATCAAACCAAACTTCAATCGACAGGTTATGCTGTACATGGTGTAGAGCTTAAGATTCATGAACCAGGAAAAAAAGGAGTAGGAGAGATTTGGGCTAAAGGTCCTAACGTGATGAAAGGATATTATAAAAATCCTGAAGCTACAAGCGAAGTTTTGACAGAAGATGGCTGGTTTAGAACAGGCGATTATGGTCGGTTTGATTCACGAAAACGATTGTTTATTAAAGGAAGAATCAAAAATACTATAGTAGGTGCAAGTGGTGAGAATATTTATCCCGAAGATATTGAGACTGTTATAAACAATCATGAACTGGTTGTGGAATCACTTGTTATTGAAGAAGATGGCTTTTTGGTTGCCAAAGTATTAGTGGAAATTGAAGAGCTTGAAAAAGCTTATGAACATTTGAAACTGGTGATTGAAGACAAAAAAGAAAAACATAAGATTTGGGTTCAGCATTTCACTAAAGAACTGAACGAAAAACTGAATAAAGTTTCGCAAATTAAACGTGTAGATATTGTGGATGAGCCGTTTGAGAAAACAGCTTCGCAGAAAATAAAGCGATTCTTGTATACTAAATCTAAAAAGAAGTGATTTGTTCTTTATAAACTTTCCACTTTCAAATTTTACAAACTGAAGACTAATCTTTCATTGCCCGATCTATAATCCGTTTATCTTCTTTTTCTTTGAGCGACTGGCGTTTATCGTAGGTTTTCTTACCTTTAGCCAGTCCTATTTCTATTTTAGCCAGCCCTTTTTCGCTAATAAATAGTTTGGTTGGTACAATGGTATTGCCTGTTTCCCGGGTTCCTCTTATCAATTTATTCAATTCCCGTTTATTCAGCAGTAGTTTACGGTCACGCCGAACGTCATGATTATTGTATGAGCCAAAGAAATAAGTGGCTATATGCATATTTCTAACCCATAATTCCTCATTAATAAACGTGCAGTAAGTATCTGTCAATCCTGCCTTACCATCACGAATCGACTTTATTTCAGTTCCGTAAAGCTGTATACCTGCAGTAAATCGGTCGAGAATTTCATAATCGAAAGTTGCCCGTTTATTTTTGATAACTATGGTTGATTTCTTGAACATACAATGGCTGTTTTGCGCTTGCAAAAGTACAACAACTAATTAATAATTGATAATCACTAACGATTAATTAACGATTTGGCGGATTATATTTCAAATTAGATTCTTCGCAATGTTACTTTATCATACAAGTTTTGTATGAATTTGGTTTTTACTTTTAAAAAAATCTGTATATTTGTTGTCTTTAAATACAAGATAGAATAATTATTAATCAATGTCGTTTAGATAAGGGATTTCAAATTTAAGCAAGATACAAATAAGGGAATAAGGGTGTTTTTGCTTGTTTAATTTTATCTACTAAGGGCTTAAATCCCTGATTTATATTGATTCTTAACCCTTAGTAGAGAGAATATACTACCTGATTTCCCCTTTATTTATTTTTAATGCTTAACTAAACGGCATTGAATTATTAATAGTAGAATATTAATTATTAAGTGGATATATGAGTTCAGAGATTAAGTTGACAATTACAGGATTAGTTTATAATCAGACAGTTATCGGAACGTATGGATTGGTGTTGAGCGAAGAATATGGAAACCGTAGGTTCTCTGTTATGATTGGTGAGCCCGAAGCGCAATCCATTGCCTTGAAGATGAATAATAAAAAATCACCACGCCCGTTGACACATGATTTGATTAAAAGTATTTTAAAATCATTCGATGCAGAACTGGTTAAAGTGCTGATATATGATATGATAAACGATGTGTTTTATTCCGAACTACATATCATGAGTGCCGATAAAGTGCTGATTGTTGATGCGCGAACTTCAGATGCAGTGGCTTTGGCTGTGCGAACCGATTGTCCCATTTTTATTAAATCGGATATACTCGATATTGTTGGAACTGAAGTGGAAGTTAAAGAAAAAGAAGTAACACCAGGAGTCCCCGAAGATGCAGAGGGTCTTACTGATAAGGATTTAGATATGCTGACAATTGAATCTCTTAATGAAATGCTGGAAGTGGCGGTAACTAATGAAAAATACGAACTGGCAGTAAGATTGAGGGATGCATTGAAGAGAAAAAGTAGGTAGTTTATAGTTTATAGTTTATAGTTTATAGTTTATAGTTTATAGTTTATAGTTT
>JBAXMR010000045.1:0-33349 GCA_037134195.1 Paludibacter sp.
TCGTTACAAAAAGTAATATAGTACTGATTACTATATATTTAAGAATCGTAATTTAACTAAATATAGCTGTGCTCAAAACAAATAGTAAACGCAAAGCCGCTAAGTTTTAAATGCCTTATATTCAATAACAAGTGAAAGAACGCTAAGACAAAAACTTTCAGTTTTTCTTTGCATCTTTGCGACTTTGCATCTTTGCGTTAAATTAAACATTTTTTATAACGAACCATTGAATAAAAAACTTCCACTATAACAAAACTGTTATAGTCGAAGCTTTTAATAATTAAAGTACTGTTTTTAATGTTTAATAATGCGTCATTGCGGCGGGAAGAATGGTGCAAATGTCTGAAAGACCATAGCATTATCGCGCATAACCAAGGTGTCCATAAAATGATAGGTATATCCTGATAAAATTCCGGTAACTGTATAGTCAAGCGTCATGGTTAAATGCGGAGTTTTCTTCCCAGTTACAGGGTTTAATAACCATGCATTCCTATCATCTTTGGCAAAATCTGTATTTGATTTATAATATTTACCGATACCGGTTACACCTAATAAAGAACCATTTGCGCTTGATAAAGTAATACGACCTATACCCGCCGTGTCAGGAGAAAATGTCATTTTAGATACATTTGTATTGGCAACTAAAGTACCCATACGTTTCAATAAGCATTTTGTAAAACCTGCTGTGGCAACCGAAGCGGTGACATTTAACTCCTGATCCAAATTGTGATAGGTGTTATCCAATACCGTATCCTTCTTCAAATTATTTATCTTGAATTGCTTACTACGATAGAAAAATGTACCATGCCAGGGATTAATGTATTTCACGGCAAACAATGTATAGTTCATTGGCGCATAACCTGTTTTCCAATCAGTTGATTTAACAGGATTCGGATTTGGTTTTTGTTGTAAACTTAGATTTGGGACACCAGTTAAGATTGTTGTAGAAGCAGACTTGATTTTGATCGGGAGTACATATAGTGTTTTATATGAATTTGAATCATTAAAGAACGCATCAGTTAAATTAACTCTCAAAAGTCCTGAGAAACTTCCTTTGGGTATAACAATAGATGAATCACTCATTGTAGCAAGATTGTAGTAATTTGAAGGCATTATTTTTACTGTTGTCAACGTTCCATTTGGGTCTGATATTTGAAAAGTATGCAAAGAATCCAAATACTCTGGAGCCAACCCAAAAGAAAGAGTCCAATCTTTGGTATTTGTATACATTCCACCAATACAGGCTCCTATATTGAATGCATGTTGCAAATCGATGGAGTTATCCACAGTCGATTCGCCTAAAACAAGCGTACGCACAGGATATTGATAGGGAAAATAAACTGATTGATCTGTGTAATTCGGAAAATTGTTCGGATCGTTGGTACAACCCGAAATCAAAAACACAGCTAAAATTGAGCTTAATATTATCTTTTTCATTTTATATATTTTTTTATCTGCCCCCTAACCCCCTAAAGGGGGAATAATAAGGGGAACATAGAGTGTTTATATTTTTTAATCATGCCCTTGGAGTAGAAAAATTCCTATTTCGTACATGGGCGTTTCATCTGTTTATAATTTTTTTTACTTACCAGCCTTGGTTTTGTATTATGTTATATTTTAAAGTTTCACTATAAGGAATAGGAGCATAAATCATATAGGGTTGAAAAGAACGTACTTCTAAATTTGGAACTGGAGTGAAAATAGTGCCAGTATTGTCAATTGAAACACCAGCAACCGGTTCATTTAGTTTGCTTAAACCAACTGCATCAGTTACTCCGTTTACCCATCTTCTTAAATCCCAAAAACGGTATCCTTCAAAACAAAGTTCTATACGCCGTTCATTGTGAATCAACGTTCTAAAATCACCTTGTGTTGTAAGTGAAGCTGTGTAGGCTTTACTAACGATGTCAGCTCTTGAACGAATTGCATCGATTACTTGACGTGCCGTAAAACCTCCAATGGCTAAATCCGGACCTCCAACTTCATTTGCTGCTTCTGCAAAGTTAAGCAAAGCTGTTGTATATCGTGCATAAACATAGGTATGTGCAACACTTGTAAGCTTCGCAGTTGCTAACGCTGACAGTGTTCCTTCGTTCATTAATTTACGCATATAATACGATGTTCTGGTGGATGTTTTTGTAGAATCTTTGGCATCTAAAGTAGTGCCTTTTGCAGTTCTAATAGTAGTAACCGTTCCGGTAGTCTTTGCTCCATCGTAATAAATATACATGGTTAAACGTGGATCTCTGTTAAGATATGGCGTTGCAGCATTGTAAACGGTTTTGGTTTTAGGTGATGTAATTGGAAAACCATTCTTATCGGGGAAACAATCCACTAGATTCTGAGATGGATTAATCTGACCTTTTCCAAGCAAAGTTGGAGGAAAATTATTCGATTCCCGCGTTGAACTTGTTTTACTATTTGAAGTGTACCAAAAACATTCTGTGTATGAATTGAGGTAAGTCAAATCTACCTGTAAGTAAAACTGCGGATCTATTTTGTTCAATTTATACAGCCCATTGTTAAGGATCATCACATCTGCAGCATATTTTGCGGCTTCTGTCCACAGTGATTCTCTCACTTTAGAATCACTATTATTACCTAAAAATGCAGGGCTCGCTGCTATTAAAGCAACATTCGATTTTATCAACTTAACTGTTTTCCCGTTGATACGATTGGCGAACTGAACGCCAAGAACCCGTTTTTGATTCGCACTTAAGTCGGCATCAGCATAAATTAAAGGCAAATTAGTATATGCCGAGTCACAATCTGCAAAAATTTGCTTTACACATTCTGAGTATGTATTACGAGGTAGTTGTCCGTTAGGTATGGTTTTGACAACCGTAGTCACGATAGGATACCCTAATAAATTTCCACTTGCATCAATTCCACCAACCATTTTCAATAATTGAGAACCGCAATAAGCGCGCAATCCATACCCTTCACCTTTAAGACGTTTGACATACATCGCATTCAGAGTATCACCTTTGGTATCCGTTTGTAACGTCCATTTCACATTGTCAACATGAGCCAAGAAATCGTTTAATTGAGTAAAATTCTTATACATATCACTGTAATTACTCAATGGATTTTGAGTCGATGTCCAACCACCGGTTCCCATCAATACTGTTGCATCAGTTAACACATTCGTAACCATATCGTCCGTTGCCCAATCATCTTTTGCTGTATAATCAGAGGGTAAGTTATTATAAACGGCAAGCAGAACGCCCTCAGCCGATTTAGGTGATGACCACTCAACTTCAGGAGTTAACCGGCTATTTTCATTGCTCTCAGTCAAAAAATCAGTACAGGAAGTCAGCCCTATCAGCAAAGCAGCACAAGGAACAATAAATTTATAACTATATTTCAGTTTCATAATTCTATTTTTTAAAATGATGCAATTAATCCAATCGAAAACGTTCTGTTTTGTGGGGCAGATTGATAATTCAGTTTCTGAATTTCTAAATCTTTAGCAATCGTCAATAAGTTACTGCCTCTGCCATAAACCTTTAAGCCGGAAATGGCTGATTTTTGCCTAAATTTAAAATTATAACCCAGCTGTACAACAGAAAGCGAGAAGTTACTTTTATCATACATCCAAAAAGTTGAATTTTGGTAATTATTTGATCCATTACTCAAACTCAAACGTGGATAGGCAGCATTTGGATCTGGATTCAGTGGGTCGAAAGCCCCTAATGCTACAGTAGAATACTTAGCCGTAATTCCTTTAAACCAGTAATAATTTGAACTGCTAAAACCTTTTCCTCCCATTTGTCCAATGCCTAATGCATAAAGTTGCCAGTTTCCATATTTTAAATCAAAATCAAAACTATACATCTGATTATTACCACTCAACCCTAACACATGCTTGTCATTTGCATCTATCTTGCCATCTTTATTATAATCCACATATTTAATGTCACCCGGTCTGACTGTACCAAAAGTTGGAGTTGGCATGGTGGTGGAAGTTAAAAGATTACCTAAGGCATCAAAATCGGAAGGCATGTACAATCCGGCAGAGGTCAATCCCCACAGTGCATTATCACTTGTTCCAACTTTTTCCAAATTGATATTGGTTGGTAAATTATAAACCGGCTCATCTATCTTTGTGATTTTATTAGCTGAATACAAATAATTTGCACCAATAGTAATTGAAAATTTACCTATCTTTTCGGTATGTTTAATTCCAATTTCCACGCCTTGGTAAACAGTTGTATTAAAGTTTTCAAAGATAGGAATACTTCCCAAGGTAGCTGGAGAATTGTTGTCCATTTGTGTAATTATATTACCATTTTCACTGTTATAATACGAAGCTTCCAACCATGTTTTGTTGTTATTCAACGACAAATCAAAACCAGCAACAAATTCTTTTCGGGTTTGCCAGCTTATATTACTTGCAAAAGAGTTAATTAATACACTGGCATTCGTTGCAGCACCATTTCCATAAGTGGTGTTGCCTGAAATTGAATAATTATCCTGGTACAAAAAGTAACCATTGTAATTACCAATAATCCAGTTATCATTCTGAAGCACACCGTACGTGGCACGTAATTTCAAATAATCAATTTCCTTGATGTCTTTCATGAAATTTTCTTTCGATGCAATCCATCCGAACCCAACTGAAGGTGCCAATCCAAATTTATTGCCTGTTGGCAATTTCGAACTTCCCTGTGATAACAAACCTACATCCAGTAAATAACGATCTTTGAATGAATAATTCGCTTGCAAACCAATTTTTACATTTTTGTCTTCCTGGAATACAGCATTTTGTGTGTATTGATTAAAAGTTCCAACTAAGACAGCTGCTATGGCATGATCCCCAAAAGTACGGTCATAATTCAACGACATATATCCTGCAATTGTCCTGTCGAAATAGGTTTGCGAATTGGTTTGTTGGGAGGTTTTATTGTCGACCCCTATCTGAGTAACAGGGAAATTTCCAAGTGAATCAACAACACCCATTTGATATACCGTATATGTATTGAGTATGGTTTTCTGATAAGTATTGTTAAAATTTAAACTTAACAATCCTTTTCCGGTTAAACCCTTAGTGATTCCATGTAAATTTAAATCAAAGCCGGTATTAAATTGCATAAATCGATTCATGGTCATGTTACTTCCTGATCTGGTCATATCACCCAATAAACTTGTCAGATAAACTTTAGAACCACCTAAAACGTATTGACCATCAATGATACTAGATGCAGGAATAATTCCCGGATTTGTTATACGTGAAACAGGGATTAATAAAGTTTGTGTATTTGGTAAATAAGTAGAAGCTTTTCCCCAATAATCAAGATTTATCGTTCCATTGGCGTTATATGTGTTGACATTAGGAGTATTTGTAATATCGAATATGCCCACTACTTCCGAATTCATTTTCAACCAGTTATTTACTTTAAAACTTACCTTTCCATGAATATTCATCACATCGTGCGAATCATTATTCCCGATTTTTGTCCAACCATTGCTATGGTTCAACCCCAAATTTAAGTAATACTGAGTAGTTGAATTTCCCCCTGATAATTCTGTATAAACGTTGGTGTAATCAGTCATACTTTTCACATAGTCACTGCCGTAATAATCATTATTAGGATACAAAACAGGATTAGCATTATTCAATGAGTCATATTTCATTGCTTGAGGATACTTTGGTTTTTTCATAGTAGTTCCTGCAAAAGAAGAATCGTTTTGTTGAGCTTTGTTATAAGCTGTCATGTATTGAGTAGCATTCAAAAATTTGGGGTATTGTAATGCCTGCATCACGCCTTGTTCTACATTCACTTTCACAATTTTTTTGTTAGCAGTTCCGCTTTTTGTTTTTACCAGGATAACACCCTGATCGCCATCGGCACCATAAAGCATACGTGAAACAACATCTTTCAACACCGTGATGGATTCAATTTCCAACATGTTAAGATAGGTTTCATCACGCTTTATACCATCAACTACAATAATAGATGTACCCAACCCATGAATATTTTTACCTCCCAATAAACCGGGAACTTTTCCGTAAGTTGCCGATGCTAAACTAAAACGTGTATCACGATCCAGTTCTTTTTCAGGGTCAATTGCTGAAACTGAACCAGTGGTTTTGTAGTGACTGAGCGTTTGATAGGGTAATTCTACTTCTCCATCAATATTTGCAATTCCTACAGTCGATAAAATCACTTTGTTCAACTTAGACTTTAAATGTGTTTCGTTCATCGAAACTCTCTTATGCCCCGCTAATTCAAACAACATGGCTGAACCTTGGTTAATTTCAATACTAAATTTACCTTCAGCATCTGTAGTCGTTTGGTCGGCACCTTCATTAGCAGTAACAAGTACACCAACAGCAAAATTTCCTTTTTCATCAAAAACCTGACCTGACACTAAACTTTTAATTACTTTTTTTGTCGGTTTTTGAGTTTTATAATCGACAATTGACGATTCATCATTCCTTGTTTTGTCTTTTTTATCTCTTTTTTGAGCCGATAGCGGCAGTACCAAAAAAAGGCATAGCAATATAGATAAGCTATTTATATGTTTTTTCATTGTTCTTTCTTTTTTAAGTAGTTAGTTACCAACCGGTATTTTGAGGAAAATCAACATACATTTGCGTGAGTGCCAACGGAAATGGCATCCAATAATGTTTTGATTCGAAAATGCGTGTAGCAATTGAAACGCGTTGAAATGTAGTCCAATTCTTATCAAACCTAAAATCATAAACGGGAGTCTGATTGAATTTTTCCGCCAGTTTCCATCGGCGTAAATCGTACCAATATCTCCCTTCAAAGGTAGTTTCAACTGCATTTTCGTTTAGTACTAAGCGGGTAAATGCTCCCGGACCTCCTGCTGCAGCTAACCCTTGATAAGCTGTGGCATCGGCAGTAGCCATTGGACACGAAATTGGATTACCATTGAATGTTGCACCCTCATATGCACGTCGTCTGATGACATTCACAGCTTCAACTGCAGTCAAAGTCGGATCAGCACCTGGAGCTGTATTGTTGGCAGGGTCGCCGTAACCTTCGTTAACTGCCTCTGCATAAATCAAATAAATCTCTGCCAATCGCATCAAAGGAACCATGTATTGGAAGTTATTATAGGCTGTAGCTCCTGTTAAGGCTGCGTCGTAAGTGTTTACCCCTTTCGGCCAGAATTTATGGATAATATAAGGCGTAAGGCTTGCTGCTTTGGTTGATCCTACTCCTCCATCTCCACCAGACGAATACAAAGCCAAAATCGTTTTTGTAGGATCCAATCCTGCATTATCACGATCGACGTAAATGCTCCTTCTGAATCTTGGATCTCTAAAATCCCATCTTTTCGCATTATCGTTATCGTATTTCGCTGGATCATATAATGTGCCATCTGCCATTTCAAAAATATCCGTGTAGTTCTGTGTTACAGTCTGCAATTGTCCTCCACCAAATATGGCAGGATCGGGTACATGAATTTTCCCAGGTCCTCCGGAAAAATTAGACTTACCTTTCGCAGACCTGTATTTACCCCAAATAACTTCTTGTTTCCAGGGATGTGTTCCATCGATGGTAGCAAACATTTGATCGTATTGACTCCAGGGCATTAAATCACATGCTTTGGTAGTTCCATCTGCCAAAAAAGTAGTACGGCTAAGTTTTATAACCTCCCAAGCGGCATCAGCCGCTCTTTTCATATAATCCCGATCAACTTCTGCTACATTGCCCGATGCCTCATTCATTAATGGTGAACCGGCATAAAGTAAAGCTCTTGCTTTGTAGCCTAATGCTGCTATTTTTGTGGCATGACCTCTATCGGTAACATCATTTGGCCAGTATGCGGGTAAATATTTTGCTGCCGAATCTAAATCCTGAACAATGTATTCAGTACACGCTTGGTAGTTCTTTTTGCCTTTGTACTCATAAAAACGTGGCATATCTAACTCTCCATCTCCCATTACCGTATTAATATATGGAATTGAACCCCAGGCAGATAAAAGCTCAAAATGAAAGTAAGCTCTTAGAAAATATAGTTGACCTTTTATAAGGGCTTTCTGTTGATCAGTGGCAGACGATTGCATCAGATAATCTAGATTTTTAATTCCAATATTAGCTTTTCTGATGCCAGGCCAACCAAAATACCAAATTCCGTGTGCAACATTTTTAGTTGGATCTGCACCAAAAAATCCTCGGGTCATCCAATTTGCATAATTACCAATTATCGCATTATAACCCGTAGTTGAAGCCAATGTACCAATAGCCTCACCCCCAAAACAGCCATCAGATGCTTGCATATCCATTGGGTCTGTAACATTTACATAAAGTTGATCGGTATAAGCCTGAAATGAGCTGTAGTTTCCAAAAATATCGGCTTCAGATTTTGTGGATTCAAGTGGCGGTGTTAAATAGTCAGTACATGCCGAAAACATGATGGTTGCTATTACCGCAAGTATATAAAATTTATATTTTTTCATTGTAAATTGATTTAAAAAGTGAGACTTAAACCCAGGTTAATATTCTTTGAATTTGGATAAACTGTGGTACTGGGACTAACACCTTCAATATCTACGGCCAATTTGCTCCAGAAAAGTAAGTTGTTGCCATTCACATAAAATCTCATATTCTCAATTAAAAACTTTTTTGAAAATGCCTTTGGAACGGTATAACTAATTTCTGCCGTTTTTAAACGTAAGTACGATGCATCAAAATTCATACTGGATCCATAACCCAACACATTATTACCTTTAAGTGATGTTCTTTTAATAGATAATGAAGGATAATCCGGATTTGAATTTTGATATTCGGGTTGGAATGTTCTATCCAATGTGAGTTGCGTAATTGTTGGAGAATTATTTATAAACTCATAAGTCGGTCCTTCCATTAAAGTTGCATTATATACTCCATAGAATTGAACCATAACAGAAAATCCGGCATAATCACCACCTAATGAAAATCCATAGGTGTTTTGTGGATAAGTAGAATAACCATTGGGGGCTGAGTCATATTTGTCAATTACCCCATTCGAGTTAAAATCAACCAAATAAATATCGCCGGGAATTCCATTTTTGTTATTTCCTACTGAACCATCATAACCTGCAACCGTGTACATTTGATCCCAACTCTTCATGATACCTGCAGTTATAAGTGTATTATTCTGATTGATTGCATACCCTGCTTGTTTTTGATAAGCCGGTGCTAATTCCGGATCGGCTTTGCTAACGACTTTATTTATGGCCTGAGTCCAGTTATACGATGCCCAAAGATTTACTTTACCAAATTTCTTTTGTAGTTTAAAATCAAGTTCTATACCATGAGAATCAATAATTCCAAGATTTGCTGGTGGAGCAATTGCACCAACATACGTAGGATAAGCGGTAATTGTAGAACCCACCATTAAAACGTTCCAACGATGTTCGTTAAAGAAATCGGCTGAACAGGTAAATAATCCATCAAACAAGCCAAGTTCTACTCCAATGTTTTGTTTTTTAGCCATTTCCCATTGTAAGTTCGGATTTCCGGGAGTTCCTTCCAAATAAACTGAATTTGGCGTTTGAGTAGGGTTTGAATAATACGGTGAATAACCATAGTTTGGATAACCAAATTGTTGGAAGGGACCATCAACTGTGCCAGTCTTATCCCAGTTTCTCCAGGTGGTTAAATAACCCCATTGAATACCTTTTAAATTATCATTTCCCACTAAACCCAGCGAGTATTTTACTTTCAAATTTGAAATTTGAGGGATATTGTCTTTTATGAATTTTTCTTCCGAGATTCTCCAACCTAATGCCAGGGATGGGAAAAGCGAAAATTTATGACCCGGTCCAAATTGATCTGAACCATTATAAGCTCCATTCACTTCGGCTAAATATTTTTCATCGTAGTTATAGGTTACACGAGCCACCCAATCTTCACGTTTAACCGGCCATGCTGTTCCGGTTACTGCTTCTTGTCGGCTAAACAATGCCAGTGCTCCGATATTATTTTTACCAAAACTTCTGTTATAATTCAACGAAATGTCATAATAAACACGGCTTTGAGTTCCTGTTGAAGTAGTTTCAGAACTGTACCCCAATGGTATTGGAAAAACATCAAAACCATCTGTTCCAATTGTTGGCATTGTAGTTACCCAAGTGTTAGTTGGAATATCAAATCTTTTTGTTACAACATTTTCATTGTCTGTAATATCTACACCAGTTGTAGTAAAATAGTTATCATACGAATATTTTGCTTTTACTGATAATCCTTTGGTAATGAAATCTAATTTTTGAGTAAGTTCAAAATCACTGGTTAACGATGTACGACCTGTATTTTTTGTTCCAGAGATTTGTAACAGGCGAAACACATTAGTACCATAAGTATCGGAAGTAGCCTCATCAGAACCAAAGATACCATCAGGATATACGGGAATTGATGTAGGTGAATGTCTGTAGATACCAGCCGCAATTGGACCAATACCAGAACCCGGTGCTTGTTGCTTACCATAATATCCTGATAAGTTAACCTTAAACTGCGTTGTTTTTGTCAGGTTAAAATCCAGATTTGTACGAAAATTATATCTTTTGTAATTAAATTCAGGTGTGTAACCTTTCGAATTTGGAACCGAATTTAATATATCGCCATCAGTAGTAAAGGCAATAGAGGTGAAGTATTTTACAAAATCTGTACCTCCCGATATATTTACAGCGTATTTATCCGTTTTTGTATAAGGGCGTAACATATAAGATGCCCAATCTACATCCGGATATTTCAACGGGTCGGTTTGATCTTTATAGTAACCTAAAATGCGGTCGGGTGTATAATAAGTAATCCAATTGGCCTGAGGCATAGGTAAAGGTAATTCATTTACCAATGCATAATTTCTGGCTAACAAGGCATCATAAGATCCTAATTGTTTTTCAACTTTTGAAACCGATTTAAATGCCGAATTTACTTCCAGATTGACTTTGGGTTTTCCGTTATTTCCTTGCTTTGTAGTAATCAATATTACTCCATTAGCACCTCTAACACCAAATACAGCAGTTGCTGAAGCATCTTTTAATACGGAAACGGTTGACACTTCATTCATATCAATATCATTCATGTTCCGCTCTACTCCATCTACTAAAATTAGAGGTGAAGCATCATTCCAGGTATTCATACCACGAATCAAAATCTGTTGATCATTTCCACCCGGACTTCCGGCTGATGTCATAACAGTTACACCAGGCATTGAACCACTTATTGCATTAGCCAAGTTAGTTACTCCTCCTTTTGTTTTCAAAGACTCACCAGTTGTTTGAGCTATTGATCCAACCACACTCTGTTTCTTCTGGCTGGCATAACCAACAATTACTACCTCATCAATATTTTTTGTTGCGGGAATTAATTGAACTTTCATAGCTGTATCTTCAGATGAAAATTCTTTTGGGTTGTAACCAATGTATGAAAATACAAGCTTAGCGTTGGCTGTTGAAACTTTAAGTGCAAAATTCCCATTAACATCTGTAATAGTGCCATTTTTCGTACCTTTTTCAGTAACACTTACACCAATCATAGGTGCATTGATTTCATCTAATACGGTTCCTTTGATGGATTTTTTTTGTTGAGTGACTTCTGTTGGTTTTTGTACCTGATTACCAGCTATGAGATGTGGTGAAAAACCCCAAAGCATGATAAGTAAAACCACAGAATAATACTTCTTAAATGATAAGAAAGTACTTCTACTTTGATTAGATTTAAAATTCATTAGTCGTTATTTTTAAGATTATATATTTTAGAAGTGTATGAAATCTTCACTATCTTACTGTTATTATATTTGATAAAGATATTTTAAAAAGATAATTGTCAACTTGTATCATCTTGTTTTAGGATCTTATTTATTGTTTATTCGACAATTTATTCATCAGTTTCTAACTTTTTGAATTAAAGTTCAAAGAAACAGTAAATACAAAATAGTTACCGATTAAAAAAGTCTCAATTATAGGGTGATTTTGTTTCAATATACCCATCTCATTTATTCGTGAAAGACAAAGCAGTTTTCATAATTGTTTAGATCATTCCTGATTTTCGCTTTTTGTTCATGTTGAGAAACAAAAAATCGAAATTAGAAGAGACAATAATATTGAAATGCTTGACCGTTTTACAACTTGCATATTATTTTTGATTTGTGTTCAATTCAACCAAATTAGCCCTCAAACATATATTCATAAATGCAGCCGAAGTCCATAATTGCGATCCGGAACCGGAAATTAAACCGGAAGGAAGTGGTACTTTTTCATGAAATGACCCAAATCCGCCCCATTCCGGGTTTTTATTTGGTTCTAATTTTGTTCCCATAGTTCTTGCAAGCAAGGCAGCATTGTAACCCGTATAATCTTTACCATCGGCGATTTCTTTGGCTATAAGAAAAAAAGTGTCGCAAAATGGCCATGAGGCTTGATTGTGATCGCCTTTATTATCCATAAAAGGATACTGAAGAGGTGTGCCAAATTCGGATGTAGGATAGTTGTCGATAGCTTTTTTTGCTGCTTTACCCTCAACTATCCCAAAAATAATTGCAAATGCAGTACCCAGATTATGCTGATTTGGCATTACTTTACCATACCTGTCTTTATAATACGTAAACGTACCATCAGGCAGCATTAATTCTTTCAATATGGCAGCTTTTAGAGCTTCAGCTTTTTGATTCCATGCTTTTGATTCTTCGGGTAAATTGCATTTTTGGGCTGCATTAGCCAAAGATAATAATGCTTTGTAATAGAGACAATTAGTTGAAGTGCTTTTCAACAAAACGCAATCAGCTTGCGAATATCCTTTGGGATATGCACTGGATTGTATGTCATGAAATGTGTTTTGAGCTTTATACAGCCCATCGGTTTTATCAAACCATGGTGCATAAAGTTCATCAAAATTCTTTTTTCCATTGTTGTAAAACCATTTCCAATCAGCCACTTCAGGATGAGATTTGAATAAATCATCAACAGCCCAAATCCACACCACATCATCTGTACGACGTGTTATGCTATTGCTTTTGTATGTAGCCATCACATCTTTTTTGTCTTCGGCAATTATTTCCCAGGGAGCATTAATTTCTTTAATAACTTCTTCCATAGAGACTTTATATCCCATTTTTGAGATAACAACCCTCGTTACCATGAGTGATTTCATCATTTCTTTTGGATAAAGTGCATTTAATCCTAAAATACCTGCATAAGAAATATCTCGTGTATAAACACGATCGGTGTAACGTCTTCCTGCGGCAAAATAAGTTCCATAATCGTTGGTTATCAAATTTAACTCAACATCATGAAGGGCTATTTTCCACATTTTCTGAGTCAGTGGAGTTGCATCCTTTTTTAATTCAATACTGCATTTAGGACTAACAGCCGGTAAATCTTCTGTTTTAAATGCTCCCAAGCCATCCGATAATGAATTTTCTGTTAAGACTAAAGGAGGGTTATTATACACAAATTTAGGGTTGTTTTTAGCAGACAAAAACGAAAAACAACTTAAGCAAAAAAGGATAGTCAATGTAATTCTCATAATATAGATTTTTAATCAAATAAACAATAATTATTAAAATACAAAGATATAGTTTCGTTGATAAATTAGTATGTTCAAAATGCTTCATTTATAGAGTGATTTTGTTTCAATAATGATAATGTGAAATAGAATAATGCAAAAATTGATGATATAAGCTAAAAGAAAATCGATTTACAACGATTTGAAAAATAGATTTCAGCTTTCCATGAATTATAATATTTTCATAATATTTACTAGTTTTATTTTCTACAAACTTCTAATTGAAACAAAACGACATGGTATTTGAGACTTTTTAGATTGGTATAAAATTATTATACAGTATATATTTGCAACATATAAAATTGAAAGATATGTGGAAATTAGTTAGAAAAGCATGTTGCGTATTTGCTGCCCTTGCATTATTGCAAAGCTGTGTCTCTGCAAACGACAAAATGGTTCATGTTACGTTGTTTTCGGACAACAATAGTATTGAATCAACTATTCATATTGAGAAGGGTATGGATGGACAAAAGTATGTTCGAATCTCACTTACAAACACTGGAAAGGAGATTGACAGAATTGACTCTATAGAAGTTGAAATTCAACCCGAAGTGTCGGTCAATAAAAATGCACAGTTAATGTATGGAGGAACTTGTATGGGTCGCACCCCAATTAAACAAACCACAACTTCGGACACCAAAAGTAAAAGTGGAACTTTTCTAATGATAAAACACAATGAGAAAAGCTATTCAAATATTGGGATTCTTACATGGAACACTTTTATGCCTTATATTCATTATGGTAAAAATGGATTTATTATAACTGCGGTTGGTGAAAATAAACCCATCAAACCCGGAGAAACGATTGAATTCGAGAAAATAATACTTGTAAATGGTGAGTCGTGGCAGGATTTAATGTTTAATTACGGCACCGAAATAGCGAAAGAGCATAGTATCAAATTAAAAGAACCGGTAAATCTGAAAGGATGGTCAACGTGGGACTATTACGGAAGAGTATATGATACAAAAGATGTTTATAAAAATATCGACAAACTCAAGTCAGATCAAATTGCCAATATCATTCAAATCGATGGTGGTTGGTGGACGGCTCGTGGCGACTATTTAAGCGTACGAAAAAACCTGCAGGGTGGAATGAAAGCGATTGCAGATTATGCAAAATCGAAAGGTTATAAAGCCGGTATTCATCTTGATGGTTTCAGAGGTGACAAAGACTCAGAATTATTCAAAAATCATCCCGATTGGTTTTTGAAAGACCAGGATGGTGAAGTTATTTGTCAGTCAATAGACAAAGGAGATACTTTTATGCAATACATTTATTATGATTATTCCAATCCACAAGTATGCGAATATATGAAAAATGTATTACGAACGATTAAAAATGATTGGGGTTTCAGCTATTTCAAAATAGATTTTATGCGCTACGGTTTGCTCGAAAGTATATTGGCTGAACACGGTAACAATTGTGGTATAGGTAAAAAGGTAGTTACAAAAGTTATTTCATATAATACCGGCATGACCAGTGTGGAAAGAACAAGAGCCGGATTATTAGCAATGCGTGAAGGCATGGGTGATGCTTATTTTTTAGGTTGTTCGGCAATTTTTGGACCTACTTTTGGTATTGTTGATGGACTTAGAACTGGTGCTGATATTTGTCCAACCTTCGATTATTATGAAGCTTGTTCTATGCAAAATATGGGTAATTTCTACCTCAATCAAACTGTTGTACAAGCTGATGCCGACTATTTAGTGGTGCGAAATAAAGACGACGAGGAACCAGAACGAGCATGGGGTGAAAATAAGTTTGGTGGAAATACAACTTTTGACGAAGCCAACATGTGGAGCAATTATGTTGGATTGTACGGCGGACCAAAAATAAGTAGCGATAACTTGCTGACTTTGCGACCTGAAAGAAAGAAACTGATTGACAATGCATTCGCCTATAAAACAGCAAAGCGCTTCATTCCTTTGGATCTTTGGAATCATGCTAAAGATAAAAAAGATGCTTTTAATGTAATGCTTGCAGAAAATGAAGATGGTGTCTATATATCCCTTTTCAACTGGGACGAAACGGATAAGAATTTTAATATTGAAGGTTTTTTGACAGAAAAATTAATTGACCCAATTACTAAAAAAAGTATAACTTTTAAAAATGGTAAGTTAGTAACGACTTTAAAGAGTCACAGTTCAATTATATTAAAAGTCGAAAACTCAAGTTTCGATATGCTTAAAAATAAACTTCAGATAAATTAATCACTTCTTCAACCCCCAAAGCCTAACAAAATTGATTTTTTTATTTACTGTATTAAAAACGAGGAAATTAATTTGGTCATTTCAATAAATAAAACGATATTTGTTTCAATTAAGAGTATCTAAAAATTTAATGAAATTTGTTTTGATGAATAAACTACTCACTATACTTATCTTTATATTTTATTTTTCATTATTTCAAGTAATAAGCGAAAATAAATTATCCTTTAAAAAAATAGATAATAAAGAAGGATTGTCTCAAAATGGTGTAATGGCTATTTTTCAGGACAAAAACGGTTTTATATGGCTTGGAACGCACTATGGTCTTAATCGTTATGATGGATTTAACGTAAAATCATATTACAGAGGAAACACCCAGAATGACCTTTGCGGCGATGATATTCAATCCATTCTGCAGGATTCTGTTGGTAATATTTGGATATCAACAATAGAAGGTGTCTCTGTATTCAATCCGGTAACTGAGAAATTTTTCAACCTCAATAAATACAGCACCAAAGAATCTATTTTCAGACATACCATTCTGTCAATGAAATACATTGATGGTGAAATTCTCATTAGTAGCAAGGAAGGATTATGGAAAATTAATGCAGTAAAAAATCTTTTCACAGATGAAATTGCAAAAAGTGTTTGCAATAATATTGCAAAATTTAAAATACAACCTATATTAAATCTCAAATCAATTAAGGTTTTTTTCAAAGATAAAAATGACAATTATTGGATAACTGCCAATAATCATATAATTGCATCTAAAATAATCAACAACAAGTTATTAGTAATTGATGAGATTGAAATTGATAAAAGCAAGGAAGTAGAAGTAACGGCAATTTATCATGATAACTTTTCCAATATATGGGTAGGAACAGTTGATCGTGGTCTTTTTAAATTAATTGAAGAAAAAGGGAAATATATCCCCATAAAAATCTACTCCAACAATAATAATACATTTTCGGTAATTACAGATATTCAACAAGATAATTCATCTAATTTGTGGATAAGCTCCCGAAGCGATGGTGTAATTTTTATTCCTAAATGTGAATTGAACAAAAATGTCATTTCTGTATCAAAACTAAACGAAAATTCACTTTCAACAAATAGGATTAAAAGTATTTATACATCGCGCGATAACACTATTTGGTTAGGTTCATTGGGTAATGGCGTTTTTTTTTCAAACAATGCAGGATTAAAATTTAAAAATTATCAACTTTCAGTTAACCTCAACAATCCAGCAGTCAATTATACCCGTGCAATAAGCAAAGACATTTTCAATAGACTTTGGTTTGGAACTTTATTTGAAGGACTTTATGTGTATGACCCTAAAAATCAACAAGTTGTAAAGTCACTTCTGAGTAGAAAATCTGTTTTCTCATTAGTTATAATTGATAATTCACATTATTTGGTTGGGTGTACTGATGGTTTATATATTATTAGTTATACTAAAAATAGTTATGCCATCGAAAAACTTAACACTAATAATCAAATAAAAGGTCCCATTTTTTCTGTTACGAATAAAGCGGATAAAATTTGGATTGGTACAGTATCTGGTTTTGCGAGTTTTACATTATCTACTGATTTTAAAATAACTCAAATCAAAAACTATGATAATCAATTATTGGCTAATTCAAAATCGCAAAATACAATCCGGAAAGTAAAATATGATCAGAAAAGAAATTGTGTATGGATAGGTGGAGAAACCAGCGGTTTAATTAAAGCAGTATTAGATAAAGATTTTAAAATAACGAGTTTTGTTTCGATAAATAAAACTTTTAATATTGGTTCAAATAATAATTATATAAGTGATATTTATATCGACAATAAAAACAACTGTTGGGTTGCTTCCCGTGGAGGACTTATATATTTACAGTTCTCAAATTCCGATAAGGTTACTAAAATTTCTATTTTCACAACAAATAATGGACTTCCAAGCAACCTGGTACAATCGATTACAAGTGACAAGAATGGAAATTTATGGTTAGGGACAATTAGAGGACTCGTAAGGTTTAACAAAAAGTCGCATGAAATTATCAATTATGATATAAACGATGGTATTCAGGATTTTGAATTTTCTGAACATTCATCGTTTGTAGATTCTAACGGTACAATGTATTTTGGTGGAATAAATGGAGTGTCCGAATTTTCGCCTAACAAAATGCGGTACGATAATTTTGTGGAGCCAGTAGTTATTAGCGAAGTGATAATCAATGGAGAAAATGCAAAAGATCGCTTTATAAACACTAGAAATGAAGTGCGTACTTTAGCATATAATGATAATAATATTAAATTTAATTTCATTTCGCTTAATTATATTAATCCCTTGAAATGTAAATATGCTTACATGCTTGAAGGGTATGATAAAAATTGGATATACACAACAGCTGAATTTAAGAAAGCTGAGTATTCAAATTTACCAAGTGGAAAATATGTATTTAAAGTAAAATCAACCAACGAAGATGGTATATGGAGTTCGAAATATACATCACTTAACTTCGAAATTTCACCTTCATTTTGGCTCTCATTTCCGGGTTTTCTATTCTATATTATTGTACTTACTTTAATAGTTTTATTAGTATCATCAATAACCCAAAAACGAGTTAAGAAAAAGCATGAAGAATTACTGGAAAAACAATATCACGAACAAATTGAAAAAATAAATCAGTCAAAGTTACAGTTCTTCATCAATATTTCTCATGAAATCAGAACACCATTGACCTTAATTGTTTGCTCTATTGAGAAGCTTATTTCAAATTTAAATCTCAATAAAGAGCAAGAAAAGGAAACTGCAACGATTGATAGAAATGTTAATCGTATGTTACAGTTAACCAATGAGTTGTTGGAAATTCGCAAAATTGAAACAGGTAATTATCAACTAAATGTCAAGAAAGATGATATTGTTAATGTTATTAAAAACATAGTGCAAGCCTTTGAATCGTTAGCAGAAAAACAGGAAATGAAATTATCCATAACTACATACAAGCCTGAAATTCTAATTTGGTTTGATTCAAATGCTCTTGAAAAATCACTTAGCAATCTGATAACCAATGCTATAAAGTACACGAAACGAAATGGCACTATTAAAATAAAAATAAGTTTATCAGCCAATAAAGAATTTCTTGAGATAAGCGTAATTGACAATGGAATTGGAATTGAGCATGAACAGTTGACAAAAATATTTGATCGGTTTTACCAACACGGTGGAAATAAAGACTCATACGAAAATGGCTTTGGAATAGGACTACATCTAACTAAGAATCTAGTTGAACTTCATAAAGGATCTATTACTGTAACCAGTGAAATAAATAAAGGCTCTGTCTTTACAATAAGTTTACCTTTGAGTGAGTCTGTTTACTCTGCCAATGATAAAGCCGATAAGGTAATCTGGAAAACCGATTTTAATGCAACCTACTATGGTATAGAAAATCAAAACACAGAATCCGAAATAGAAACTTTATCGGATGAAAATATAGAAGATGCTGATCCTGAGAAATTTACCATCCTATATATAGACGATAACAAAGAACTTCTTGACAATATTAGTGATTACTTATCCGAAACTTATAATGTTATTACGGCTACAAATGGCAAAATTGGCTTTGAAAAGGCAACTCTTTTTCAACCGGATGTAATAATCAGTGACATCGTTATGCCGATAATGGATGGTTTTGAATTATGTAGTCTCATTAAAACAGACATTAACACTTCGCATATTCCAGTTATCCTATTAACTGCCAGAGGCGATTCGGACAGCCAGTATAAAGGAATCGAAATAGGAGCAGATTACTTTATTCCTAAACCATTTAATGTGAAACTCCTCACACTCACAATTAAAAACCTTATCGAATCGAGAGAAAAGCTGAGAAAGCTTTTTATTTCAAACCAATATACAAATCCCAATGAAATTACTACAAACAGCAGAGACGAACAGTTTATGGATAAGTTACTGCAATATGTTGAAGAACATATTGGTGAAGATGATTTGAATATTAAATACATAGCTGATACTTTTGCAATGAGTCGTTCAACCTTTTTTAGAAAAATCAAAGCTATAACCGGTACTACCGGAAAAGAATTTATCGATTCAGTAAGACTTAAAAGAGCTGCCCGTTTACTCATTGAAACAGATTTGAATATCTCTGAAATAGCTTATGATATTGGACATTCAAATCCACAATATTTTTCAAAATGGTTCAAGGCTTTTTATAAAATATCTCCAACAGAGTATATGGCTAAATATAAGAAATAACAGGTTTATTATGCGCTATTGTTTTGCAAAGTTATCTGTTTTTTTTGTTGGAGTGTACAAACCACTACAGGGTACTCATATATAATTTTCATATTGAGCTATAAATTCAAAAGCATCCATAATACTATTCAATAATAAAGTTTGTTCAATATTTTCTCTGATGACAATTTAAATAGTATCATACCAATCTATCCGATCAGCTAACTTTGTTGTAATTGTTTCAATTTCTTTAGTGTTAGCTCCCTTGAAGTATTTCTGTGACCACAATCTGCAAATCATCAATTAGTAATTGATAAATAATTTTATCACTCATATTCATATCATTTGAAGTATTCATTTTCTACCCGATTATTATAATCATCTGTCTTCTCAACCCTCTCATCAATCACTTCTACTAATTGGTCGAAATAAACCATATGAATACTAAGCACACAGGTTTCGGCCAAAAGAAACTTTTGGCGACGTGATAAAGAAGGGTCTGATGCAGAAGTTGATTTTATTCAGTCTTTTGATGGAAAGATTATACCTGTTGAAGTAAAATCAGGGCATAATGCTCATTTGAGATCGTTACATTTTTTCATAGATCAAACATCACATAATATTGCCGTCAGAATTTGGTCACAGCCACTATCGGTTGATATGGTGAAAACTCCAAAAGGTAAAGAGTTTAAATTGATAAATGTGCCTTTTTATTACGTCGGTGTTATCGAAAAAGTATTGGAAAAATTTTCAACTAATTAATTCATATCTAAGGTTCAGTTGTTTTCTATTTATCACTTTTGAGTAATAATTTAATCAAATGCTAAAAGAATCCTGCAAATTGAAGAATATATATAGCGAATTAATTAATCTGACATAATAATTTGTAACACATTAATCTACTGGCTTTTTTGACTTGATTCTTGCGTTCTTGATTCTTGCGTTCTATATAGATACACTAAATCAAATTCAAAAAAGGATTTTATTCCGATTGCACAAACATAGTTTCAGGTAAATCAGCTAAAATTTCAAAAACAATATCGTCAGGTGTAATTTCGTTCAGTTTTTTGGGAGTTGCAAAGAATGTCCATGCATTAACAAGAGTGATTGGTAAGAATTGTTCTAGTATTATTTTAATCATTTGAGTTTATTTTCCCTTATCGAAATTAACAATAAATAGACCTAAATTGTTTCGCCGTTTAATTACAGAAAATTTTCTCTAATTCGTTGGCGAAAAATTCGTCTAACTCAAATGAAAGTAGTAATTTTGCACCCGCTTAGAATTCAGGTTATTCGTTATACTTTTTAATATAATTTCTAAGTTTGCTCAAGACTAAAATCTTGATGCTTGCAACTCTTAATAAATTTACTTGTAACTATATATTATGGCAGAAAAAAAATTGAATTTATTGGCTGATTTTCCACCCATTAGCGCACAGCAATGGATGGATAAAATCACAGCCGACCTCAAAGGAGCTGACTTCAACAAGAAGCTCGTTTGGAAAACCAACGAAGGCTTCAGTGTGTTGCCTTTCTATCGTGCAGAAGACATTGCAGGCTTGCAGACGAAAGATGCAGCTCCGGGTGTTTTCCCATTCGTACGCGGAACTAAAGCCGATAACGAGTGGTATGTTCGTCAGGACATCGTTGTGGAATCGGCTAAAGAAGCCAATGCTAAGGCGTTGGACATTTTGTACAAGGGCGTAACCTCAGTAGGTTTCAAACTGAAAAAAGAAGAATTGAGTGCTGACTACATTGCTACTTTGCTCGAAGGCATTGCAGCTGATTGTGTGGAGCTTAACTTCGGAATTTGTGTAAGTGCAGCTGCTAACCTGGCAACTATTTTGACCGACTATTTCAAATCGAAAGAGTACGACGTGAAAAAATTGCAGGGTTCTATCAACTTCGATCCAATCAACCGCATGTTGCAGGCCGGCAAAGAGTTGACTAAGGAAGAAGTTACTGCAAAAGCTAAAGCAACAGTTCTTGCTGCTATCGGTTTACCTTTCTACCGCGTGATTGGTGTAAACGCTACAACTTTGAGTAATGGTGGAGCTTATATTGCTCAGGAATTGGGTTACGCATTGGCTTGGGGTAACGAATACCTGTCGTCATTAGTTGAAGCTGGTGTTGACACTTCATTGGCTGCTAAAAAAATTAAATTCAGTTTTGGTGTAAGCGGCAACTACTTTATGGAAATTGCCAAATTCCGCGCTGCTCGTTTGTTGTGGGCTAACATTGTGGATGCTTACCAACCAGCTTGTCGAGTTGAAGATTGTAAAAATACTGTAAACGGTATTTGCAAATGTGCTGCCAAAATGCGCATTCATGCTGAAACTTCTACTTTCAACAAAACCATTTTTGACGCTAACGTAAATATGCTTCGTACTCAAACTGAAGCTATGAGCGCAACGCTGGGGGGTGTAAATTCATTGACCGTATTGAGTTACGATTCTGTTTTCAAACAAACCGATGAGTTTTCAGAACGTATTGCCCGTAACCAACAATTATTATTGAAAGAAGAATGTCATTTCGATAAAGTAGCTGACCCTGCTGCCGGTTCTTATTATATCGAAACATTGACAAACGAAATTGCTGCTCAAGCCTGGAAATTATTCCTTGAAGTTGAGGATAACGGTGGTTTCTTTGCTGCTGTTACTTCAGGTTCAGTTCAACTAGCCGTTAAAGCAACTGCTGCTGCCCGTTTGAAAGCTGTATCAAGCCGTCGTGAAGTATTATTAGGAACCAACCAGTTCCCGAACTTCAACGAAAAAAGCCCCCTAAATCCCCCACAAGGGGACTTAAAAATCTGCGGGTGTAATTGCGAACACACTGCTACCGAGACCATAAAACCTGTACGTGGTGCTGCCGAATTCGAAGCATTACGTTTCGCTACTGAAGGTGCTGCTAAACGTCCAAAAGCGTTTATGTTGACCATCGGAAACTTAGCAATGCGTCTGGCTCGTGCACAATTCTCTTGTAATTTCTTTGCTTGTGCAGGTTATGACGTAGTTGATAACTTAGGTTTCTCAACCGTTGAAGAAGGTGTAGCTGCTGCTCAAAAAGCCGGAGCGGACATTATCGTTCTTTGCTCAAGCGACGATGAATACGCTGAACTTGCAACAGCTGCTTACACAGCATCGAAAGATAAAGCCATTCTCGTTGTTGCCGGAGCGCCAGCTAACATGGATGAATTAAAAGCACAAGGAATTGAATATTTCATCAATGTAAAATCAAATGTGTTGGATACATTAAAAGGGTTTAATCAAAAGCTTGGTATCAACTAAGGTTATCACAAATTGTGATAACCTATAATCCCCAATAAAAATGGAATTACAGGTGATTCAAAATAAAATCTACGAAATACGCGGTTTTCGTGTAATGTTCGATTTTGACTTAGCTTCTTTATATAATGTACAAAACAGACGTTTAAGAGAAGCTGTCAAACGTAACATAGAACGTTTCCCCGGGGATTTTATGTTTGAACTTACCAAACAGGAATGGTTAGAGGTTGTCGCAAATTGCGACAACCTACCCGAAAATGCAAAATTTAGTCCTGTAACTCCGTATGCATTTACACAGGAAGGTGTTGCGATGTTATCGGGGATTTTACGTTCTCCTATTGCGATTCAGGTTAACATTAATATCATGAGAGCTTTTGTGGCTATCAGACAGTTTGTATTAATTCATTCGAACACACTTCAAGAGATTGAAAAGCTTAAGAAACAGGTAAATGCCTTGTTTTACGATGTGGAAAATCTTGGCGAAGAACACGAAAATTATGACAAACAATTTGATGATATTTACTTGGCTCTTGCTGATTTGGCGGCTAAAAACAAGCAGTTAAACAAGCCCAGAAATCCGATTGGGTTTGATGTAAAAAAAGAATCGCAACCATAATACGAGGTTATCGCAAATTGCGACAACCTCACAATTAATAATTAATTAATAATCGAATTTTGAATCTTTATAATTGACAATTTTCGTCTTGACTCTTGATTCTAAAAATCTAAAAAAAATGAAACCAAATTTCAAAAATATAGATATTAAAAACGTAGCTGCATCTACTGCAGAGCAGGCTGATAGCAGTTGGCTAACTGCGGAATTGATTCCGGTTAAGCCATTTTATACAAAAGATGATTTGGAAGGCATGGATCACCTGAACTATGCCGCCGGTCTTCCTCCATACTTACGCGGACCTTATTCGGTAATGTACGCTATGCAACCGTGGACTATCCGTCAATATGCCGGATTCTCTACAGCAGAAGAATCAAATGCATTCTACCGTCGTAACCTTGCTGCCGGTCAAAAAGGTCTTTCGGTAGCATTCGACTTAGCTACACACCGTGGCTACGATGCTGATCACGAACGTGTGGTTGGTGACGTTGGTAAAGCGGGTGTATCTATTTGCTCGGTTGAAGATATGAAAGTGTTGTTCGATGGTATTCCATTGAATAAAATGTCGGTTTCTATGACCATGAACGGTGCTGTACTTCCTATCCTTGCATTTTATATCAATGCAGGTTTGGAGCAAGGTGCTAAACTGGAAGAAATGGCCGGAACTATCCAAAACGATATTTTGAAAGAATTCATGGTGCGTAATACTTATATTTACCCACCTAAATTCTCGATGAAAATTATTGCTGATATTTTTGAGTTTACTTCTCAAAAAATGCCTAAGTTCAACTCTATCTCTATCTCAGGTTACCACATGCAGGAAGCTGGTGCAACTGCCGATATAGAGTTGGCTTACACCCTGGCTGATGGACTTGAGTACCTTCGTGCCGGAGTAAATGCAGGTATGGATATCGACTCGTTCGCTCCACGTTTGTCATTCTTCTGGGCAATTGGTATGAATCACTTTATGGAAATTGCCAAAATGCGTGCTGCACGTATGTTGTGGGCAAAAATCGTAAAACAATTCAACCCTAAAAACCCAAAATCACTGGCATTGCGTACACACTCGCAAACTTCAGGTTGGTCATTGACCGAGCAAGATCCATTCAACAACGTTGGACGTACTTGTATCGAGGCAATGGCTGCTGCGTTGGGTCACACACAATCGCTTCACACCAATGCATTGGACGAAGCTATCGCGTTGCCAACCGATTTCTCGGCTCGTATTGCCCGTAACACACAAATCTATATTCAACAGGAAACTGATATTTGCCGTGAGGTTGACCCATGGGCAGGTTCTTACTACGTTGAGTCTTTGACTAACGAATTGGCTGAAAAAGCTTGGGCGTTGATCGAAGAAGTAGAAAAACTGGGTGGTATGGCTGCGGCTATCGAAACCGGTGTTCCAAAAATGCGTATCGAAGAAGCTTCTGCACGTACACAAGCTCGTATCGACTCAGGAAGTCAGGTAATTGTGGGTGTAAACCAATTCCGTTTGGAAAAAGAAGATCCAATCGATATTTTGGAAGTGGACAACACAGCGGTTCGTATTCAACAAATCGAACGTTTGAAAGAATTGCGTGCTAACCGAGACGAAGCTGTTGTACAAGCTGCTTTGGCTGCCATTACCGAATGTGCTAAAACCGGAAACGGTAACCTGCTCGAACTTGCTGTTGAAGCTGCCCGCGTGCGTGCTTCACTGGGCGAAATATCCGATGCCTGCGAAGCAGTTGCAGGACGTTATAAAGCAACCATCAGAACAATTTCAGGCGTGTATTCATCAGAAACTAAAAACGATGCAAGCTTTATCAAAGCTTGTGAATTGACAGAGAAATTTGCCAAGAAAGAAGGTCGTCGTCCCCGTATCATGATTGCAAAAATGGGTCAGGATGGTCACGACCGTGGTGCTAAAGTAGTAGCTACCGGTTATGCCGACTGCGGATTCGATGTAGACATGGGACCACTTTTCCAGACTCCTGCCGAAGCAGCCAAACAAGCCGTAGAAAACGACGTTCATATTATGGGCGTTTCTTCATTGGCAGCCGGTCACAAAACCTTGGTTCCACAAGTAATTGCTGAACTAAAAGCATTAGGACGCGAAGATATTATCGTAATTGCAGGTGGAGTAATTCCGGCACAAGATTACGATTATCTGTACAAAGCCGGTGTAGCAGCTATTTTTGGTCCTGGTAGCCCGGTTGCGAAAGCAGCGGTAACCATTATGGAGATATTGTTGGAGGAATAAGAACCCCTACCCCCTGATGGGGGAAAAAGAAAGAAAAAACGGACTTACCATTTGGTTAGTCCGTTTTTTGTTTAAATATTATTGATAAAATTATTAAACTGGTTCTATATCAATTCTGTTCACTTCAACAATTGTATTTTTATCGTTATTTTCTTCAAAATATGAACATACAATTTTATTACTTTTGATAGACTTATTGTTATCAAAATCGTAAATTTCGGGTAAATCGACTATTTCCATCTCTTTACCACTACTTTTCACTCTTACAATTTCACCAATTTTTAGTTCTTTAATTGAATTCATTTCTTATTATTAAATTTTAAGAGTTAAAATCTAAACATTGTATTATAAGACTGTTTATTGTGCTCTTCATCTCCCTGCTCAATAGCTACTAACTTATTATTCTTAAATACAAAAATGTGGTTTGTTACAGTTGTACTCCAAGACCAGCCTCCATCATCCCAAGTCTTTTCTTTGTAAAATAAAACTTCTTGAAGATTTTGATCTTTGTCATATTTTGCTGATTTTTTGTATGGGTTACCACAATTGTCTATCACTTGTTCTTTTGTCATTCCAAGTGATACTTTGCTTGAAAGAGTTGTAGTTGTTTTGCAACTTGTTATAAACAATGTGCATACAATTAAGGATATAAATACTAAATAATATGTTTTCATCTTGTGTTATTTTTTATATTAAACAATTTTTTTAGACTAAAATAAGTTGCTCTAGTTATTAATAATGACATAGAGATTTTTTAGAAGGAGGCTCTCTTGTTTTTTGTGTTTTTTGTTTCATAATATAAATTACATTTAAAATTTTCCTCCCCGCTCCCCAAGTTCAGTATTAGACATAAAAAAAGCGTGGGAACTGTTAGTCTCACACTTCACTGAGGGTCTGGACTCCCTACACCAAATGATAGACAACAGCCCCACGCCTAAATAATATAGACATGGAGCGTTTGTTGCTATCATCCTTGGTGTTTGAAATTGTCCAGATTTCAGTGAAGGATAATATCTAAAACGCTTTTCGTTTTTTTAAATGTAATGAGAATTTTCAACGGATTGTCGCTACAATTGGAGTTGAGATTCTTTGAATTGCAAATATATGAATAAATTCACATAAACAGATAAGTATTTGAAAATTTGATTGGAGATTGATAACATTTTTTTTTATTCGTAATACGACTTCAAGTCGTAATAAGATAAATTTAAAAAAAACGGACTTGCCACGGTGGTGTGTCCGTCTTTTGATTTCGGGATGGCTGAATTCTGATTCTGCTAATAAAAATGAACATTGAGTTACGTTCATTTTTGATTTATGCTAAAACAGAAAGATACAAAGACCAAGTTTGTTGGCACACGTTGCAAACAGCGCGCAATCGGGTGTAGATTATTATGCCAATGGTTTATTTATTTCGATGCTCAAACCTAATGCATTGATAATTCGATAGAATGTACCTACTGATGGTTCAATAAGTCCTTTCTCGATGCGTGAAATATAACTTTTATTTGCTCCAATACGCAAGGCTAGTTCCTGTTGCGTTATTTTTTCTTCTTTTCGCATTTCGTGTATCACTTGACCAGCGCAATATGCGTAGGCATCACGCCGAAAATCTTCTCTTTGTGGCGTTCCTTCTTTTCCATAAAGCTCGTCCAATTCAGCATCAATGTTTTTAAGCATTGGTTTTTGTTCTTTTGTATTCATAATACTCCTCCCTTATTTTTAATGCTTTTGTTATTTCTTTTTGTGGTGTTTTTTGTGTTTTCTTTTGAAATCCATTAAATAATACTACAATTTGTCCATCATCGAATATGAAAAACAGGCGAAAAATATTGCTATTGTATTCTACACGTAGCTCAAACAGCCCGTCCTGAATATGTTTTACAAATTTTGTGCTAATTCGTTCTTGTACTTTCAACATATCGAGGATATAGTGTACCTTCATCTTTTCGGGTGCAGATAGCGTATCCATAAATAGGTCGTAATAATCACCGAATGCCTGTATCGTTCGTTTCATGTTGCAAAGATATATGAAGTTGCAATAATATGCAACTTTATAAAATAAAACTTCCAAATTAACTCGTGCCCTTTACACATAAAAACGGACTTGCCATTGAGGTGAGTCCGTTTTCGGTTTTTTCAACAAAAGTGTTATCAACTTTGTTGAATATTCAGTAATTTTTGCGAACTTTGCAGCACACATAATTATATATCTACATTATGAATACAATACAGTTTAATAATGATTTGAATTTTCAACAATTAGTTGACATTGTAAATAGACTTTCACCTTCTGAAAAACTTAAATTGAATGAATGCTTATGGGCAGAAAATATGGAAATACCAATTGAACATCAAGAAATAGTTTTGAGCAGAATACAAAAAAGTAAAGAAAAACCAGAAAGATTATTGGATTGGGATTTAGCAGCTAAAACTATTAAACATTGATTTGAGTGCTGTATAAAGTTAAGATTGATCAAGAAGCATTACTTGATTTACAGGAAATTATCGAATGGTATAATAAGCAAACACAAGGTTTAGGTACACGTTTTTTTAAGCAAACTACATCCCAAATAAACTCTCTTAAAAAAACACCATTTATATATTCAAACCGCTATGCTGATGTTCGATGCATGATAATTAAGAAATTTCCTTTCATGGTTCATTATAAGATAGACTCCAATGAAAAAACAATTATCATTTTTGCTATTTTTCACACCAGTAGAAATCCAAAAATTTGGATTGAAAGAAAAACCATAAAGTGAAAATTTTAATTATGTAATTGTAGAAAAATTAAAACGGACTTGCCATTGTGGTGAGTCCGTTTTCGGTTTTTTCAACAAAAGTGTTATCAACTTTGTTGAATATTCAGTAATTTTTGCGACCTTTGTATATAGTTTTACACTAAAAATTGAAACAAATGAAAAATGAATTAGAATTAAAATCAGTTGATTCATATCGCTTTACATCGGATGAAGAGCCTACCGATGAACAACTTGGTCAATTAATGAAAGAAGTAGCAATTGATGTTCGAAAGCGAGCTCAAATTACCAATATGAAATTTCAGGAAGATTTGCGTCGGTTGTGTATCCTTAAGGCTAATCAGCCACTTGTAAAATGAAGCCAAAATTAGTCATTATTGCAGGTCCGAATGGGTCAGGTAAGACATCAGTCACAGGAAAAATTCTTGAACATGAATGGATTGAAGGATGTTTGTATATTAATCCTGATAATATCGCTCGTGATGAATTTGGCGATTGGAATTCTCCCGAAGCTGTTATGAAAGCTGCACATCGTGCCGAAGAGTTGCGTGAGGAATATTTGAAAAACAAACAAGGAATTCTTTTTGAAACCGTTCTTTCAGCAGATGACAAGCTATCATTCATCCAACGGGCAAAAGATGCTGGCTATTTTATTCGTTTATTTTTTGTAGGAACTGACTCCCCAACCATTAATGCGTCACGAATAGCCGGTAGAGTCATGGAGGGAGGGCATGATGTCCCTATTTCTAAGATTATTAGCCGATATTCCAAATCAATAGCTAATTGTGCAAAACTATCAAAAGTTGTAGATCGACTTTATGTTTATGATAATTCTGAAGATTACATCGACCCCAAATTATTATTTAGAGCAACTAATGGGAAAGTTGAAAGAATCTATAAAACTATCAACACTTGGTCAATGAATATTTATCAAAGTATTACGGAAACCAAAGTGCTATGACAACTCAGGAAATAAATAGTTTGCGATCTAATATCCTTAAAGGAATTGAGGTCTCTTATAATAAATTATTGAAAACAACTCAGAAAGAAAATGGCGAGCTTGTTGTGTCGAAAAATGGAAAAGTGGTACGTGTAAAAGCACGAAATTTAAAACCTACTGAAGTTTAACGATATTACAAAGCGGTGTTGCAGCTATCTTTGGCTTTGGCAGCCCGGTTGCAAAAGCAGCATGCACTATCATGGAAATTTTGTTGGAAGACTAATTTTGATTGACTATTAAGTCATTTAGCATTTGCTATTTTAAGAAAAACGGACTTGCCATTGAGGTGAGTCCGTTTTTTTTACATACTGGAATATTTGTAATTTTCAGAAAGATACTGTACCTTTGCAAAAAATAAATTACTATGGCAAAGCCAATTAAAGAAACTCCTGTGCTATCAGGAAAAGATGCTAAAATTTTCATGAAGAACTTACAAAGTTCTGCTTCCAAAAAAGTGGATGCTACTACCCGTGCAAGAATTAAAACGAGCTTTGACAAGTTAAATTCTATTGCTCAGTTTTAAATGCAAGTAGGTACAAAGCTAATCAGATTATCTTTAGACTCGCAAATCAAATCCTTCGATTGTGGAGATTCAGATTTGAATGAGTTTCTTATTAACGATTCAAAGGGATTTATTCTGAATTTGCTTGCTGTTACTTATGTTATAGAGGATAATCAAAATACCATTGCTTTTTTCAGTTTGCTCAATGATAAAATTTCAATATTAGATACTGAGAGCAAATCACAATGGAGAAAACTGGTGAAAGACAAACTGCCTTATGGTAAACGTTACAATAGTTATCCGGCTATGAAAATTGGTAGATTAGGTGTTTCATTACTATACAAAAATCAAGGTTGGGGTACTGATATTTTAAATTACTTGAAAGATTTATTTGTCAATAACAATAGAACCGGCTGTAGATTTATTACAGTAGATGCATATAGAGACTCACTTAAATTCTATGAAAAGAACGGTTTTCAATACTTAACAAGTACAGATAAAAACTCAGATACACGACTCATGTTCTATGATTTAAAGCAATTGTAGAAATTAGAGATTTAAAAAACGGATTTGCCATTGAGGTAAGTCCGTTTTAAATTTTCTATAAAATGAGTTCTGTCTTCCAAAATAAATTTATCTTTGCATAAAAATATCTATGTCAAATCTTTATATCATTTCCGGTTGTAATGGGCAGGTAAAACCACTGCTTCTTATACAATCTTACCAGAAATGCTTCAATGTAAAGAATTTGTAAATGCCGATGAAATAGCTAAGGGCTTATCTCCCTTTCAACCGGAAACTGTAGCAATTAAGGCTGTAAAATAATGTTGAAAAGAATTCAGGAACTGTTAGACTCTAATTCGGATTTTGCATTTGAAACCACTTTAGCCACTAAATCTTATGTGAATACAATAAAGGAAGCTCAAGCTAAAGGATACTTTGTAACTTTAATTTATTTCTGGCTCAATACACCAGAATTAGCAGTTGAGCGTATCAAAGAGCGTGTACTAATGGGTGGGCATAATATTCCTAAAGAAATAATATACCGTAGATTTTCAAATGGATTAAGTAACTTTGCAAAACTTTATATGCCAAACTGTGATTTTTGGATGATAATTAACAACTCTAATCCACCTTTTTGCGTTATAGCTGAAGGAAATAAAACTGACAATATTGTAATCTCAAATCAAGAAATTTTCAACCAAATTATACACTTATGACAACTCAGGAAATAAATAGTTTACGATCTAATATCCTTAAAGGAATTGGGGTCTCGTATAATAAATTATTGAAAACAACTCAGAAAGAAAATGGCGAGCTTGTTGTGTCAAAAAATGGAAAAGTTGTACGTGTAAAAGCGCGAAATTTAAAACCTACTGAAATTTAATAAATTTATAAAGCCGGTGTTGCTGCCATCTTTGGCCTTGGTAGCCCGGTTGCGAAAGCAGCTTGTACTATCATGGAAATTTTGTTGGAAGACTAATTTGGATTGACTATTAAGTCATTTAGCATTTGCTATTTAAGAAAAACGGACTTGCCATTGAGGTGAGTCCGTTTTTGTTTATTTCAAAAAATCCGTGTAATTCGCTGGTGTAATTACATTGAAAGAATGTTCAGGATATGATGATGCAAAACTTGCCGGAAGTTTACATTTTTTGTTCTCTTTCCATTTTATTTCAAATGCATGAATCATGCCATCTCGTTCTTCAATATAATCTATTTCTTGCTGTGCATGAGTTCGCCAGAAATAAACATTGGAATATATATCATTATAATCAATAAATTTTCTCCGCTCACTGATAACAAAATTCTCCCACAATGCACCTACATCATTTCGAAAAGCTAATGGCTGAAAATTGTTGATGATGGCATTTCGAACACCATTGTCATAGAAATATACTTTTTTGCTCTTTTTCAATTCATTACGTATGTTTCTGCTAAATGAATTCAATCTGAAAACCACAAAAACCTTTTCCAATAAATCGAGATACCGCTCCACTGTTTCTTTATCCATACCAAGCGATTGACCTAATTCATTGTATGAAACTTCGTTTCCAACTTGAAGAGCCAGTAACATAAGTAATTTAGTTAGACCATCGGGGTTTCTCACATCCTTATATGACAAAATATCTTTAAATAAGTAGCTGTTAGTCAGTTCTCTTAATATAGATGCATTATCAGACGGATGATTGATTACATCGGGATACATCCCAAATATCATTCGTTTTTCCAGCAATCTTCGCTCTTCAATAAGTGAGGTGTGTTGAATTAATTCGTTTGTCGAAAATGGATATAAACGATATTCAAATTTACGACCTGTAAGCGGTTCATTCAACTTGTTTCGTAATTCGAAAGCTGATGAACCTGTTGCTACTACCTGAATATCAGAGATATTATCAACAATTAATTTTAATGTTAATCCTATGTTTTCTACTTTCTGTGCCTCGTCAATTAATATGAAACTATGCTTGCCAAACAAATTTTTCAATTGGGTAGAGCTAACATTTTCAAGTAAAATGCGTACATCAGGTTCGTCGCAATTTAATGATAAAACTAACTCAGTATCAATTTCTGTTAGGAGATATTTTAGTAAGGTTGTCTTTCCAACTTGTCTGGCTCCTGTAAGTATAATTGCCTTACCTTGATATAATTTATCGTTTATTTTCCGGTATATATCTCTGTTTATCATAATCAAAAGTTTTATACGCCGGAAAAACAGTGATTATTTCGTATATAACCGAATAATTTATATTATATTTTCGTATATACTCGAAATAATTGTATTGTATCTTTGGTTAATCGATTCATAAGTGGGAGAAATTTTATTGTGATTAAGCTTCAAAATACAACAAAAACGGACTTGCCATTGAGCTGAGTCCGTTTTTTGGTTTAAATATTTATTCAACTTTCGCAAGTAAAATAACGGCTCACCCGTAAAAGTTGTGGAGAAAATAAAAATTAATAATTTTGCAATTG
>JBAXMR010000046.1:0-32286 GCA_037134195.1 Paludibacter sp.
GTTTCCTGATTGTGTGAACACGAAGTGGCGAAAAATACTATAAGTGTTCCAAAAAATAAATAAATCAGCCCCCCAACCCCCGAAGGGGGAGTTAAAGAATTTCTCTGATCATTGCAAGATTTTGTCTGAATTTGTTTAAATAATGTTTTCATATACTTAAGTGTTATTGACGTGAAATAATGGTTGAATAATAATTATAAAGTGTTGATAGTGAGTTTAAATAGTTGTTTTCGGCTTTCAGATAATCTTCCGAAATTTTTAGATAATCATCCAGACTAATAATTCCTGCCCGAAATTGTTGATTGGCTAATTGCTCGTTTTCGGTATAAAGCCGGTAGTTCTCCTGATTGGTTTGGGCAATCAAACTACTTTGTGTAAAGTTTTTAAGCAACAATTCATCATTTAAAGCTGCTTTTCGTTTGCTTTCTTCCCAATCGTTTTGAGCTTTTTGGTATTCAATTTTCGACGATTTTACACGGCTGCTGGTTGAGAATCCATTAAAAATAGGAATCTGCAAATTGATACCAAGGTATTTGCTCACATACCAGTCTTTGCTATCGAACGACAAACCAAAATCCTTCCGGTATTGCTGCTCGCCAATATACCAATTGGTATTCAATTTTGGCAAATAAGCACCTTTCTGAATATCAACTTTGTATTTCAGTGCCTTAACCTGAGTTTCGACAACTGCAATATTTTTATCCGGATTCAGATTTTGATTTGGCGAAACAATTTGCTGACTTTTCAATTCCAACACATTCAATTGTAAATCCGCATTTACTTTGAGTCCGCAAAGTATTTTCAATGATATTTTACATTGATCCACCAGCATTTCAGAACTTGCAATCTGCTGCCGAATATTATTACGGTTTATTAATGCCTGATTTGCGGAAATAGTGTTAATCAAACCCTGCTGTTGTTTCTGTTTGGTCAATATCACAATGCTGTCGGCATCGGAAAGGTTTCTGCGATTGGTTACTAATGCTTCCTGTGCAATAGCAGTTGTGAAGTAGAATAGGGCAACCTGCTGTTTTAGTGATTGTTTGTAAGCATCAATCTGTAATTGAGTAGTGAGGATATTATTTTCTGCCAGCTTCAATTGCATGTAATTTTGCCAGTTTAGAATTTCTTTGTTAACCATTATCCCGGTGCTATAATTGAATTTTTGACCGAATTGAGCATAAATAGTTGTGCCTGACTTCCCGATTATTTCACCCGGAATAGGCGTTGTAGGCAATTCAATGTTGTATTGACCTGAAAAACTACCATTAATGGACGGCCAAAGGAAACTTTGCGAAGTAATTTTGTCTGCTTTTGCTTTTTCAATGTTCAGCAAGTACGACTTTTGATCGGGATTGTTTTTCAATGCGTAATTCCACGTTTCTTCAAACGAAGAAAGTGTGATTGTACTGCTTTGATTCTGAGAATTTAAAGTAAAAATACTCAGAAATATCAGCAACGTTATTGATTTGTATATTCTCATATTCATTTTATAATTTAAATCTTTATTGTAAATAGTTTATCGCTTCCGAGTATAGCATTGATTCAATCATATATTTTCCTTTTTTCGTGTATTCATGCTTAAAATAAACATTAAGACAGACAAAGGCAACATAATATAATTTGCAATTCCACCCGGTGGAGTGCCATGCAATAATACCGGAGGTTTCATGTGTCCAACTACCATTCTACCAAGCGTTTCAAAGAATAATATCAGATAAAAAAGTGGAATAAGTATCCTGTATCTAAATGCAATTAAAAGTTGAATGAAAGCATAAATCAACTGAGAAAGCCCCCATAAACTAAATGTAAAAATTAGATTTTCTGCACCCGTCGATAAATCAAGCCCAGCAATGGAACCTGCTCCACCATCTGGTGCCAAAAAATGAATCATACTTCTAACTGTGCTTACTATAGCCAGCAGCATAAACACCCATAATGCTATATTATAGCCTTTGTAATTGTTGTCTACTGTTTTGGGAAATATTCTATTTATGCTAAATGTCTCAAAAATGAGTTTCAGTTTGTTCCTATTCTTTTCCATATTTTGGTTGTTCTGAAAACCGATTTTGATAGAGTAAGTTTTAATTCATTTTCATTTAATAGGGTAGCTGCACAATCAACAGACATTCCGTTTTTGGGACTGTACATCGAACCGTTTATCCATTTTCCATTGCTGTACATCAGATCGGACAAAATAACTAACCCTATTATAGGACGTTTTCTGAGGTTTTCATTTTCATTTTTTAAGTCCATTTTTGGTTTTCCGCTGGGTTGATTGGGTTCTTTGAGCCAAACAATTTTTCCAAAAAACTTCGATTCCTTTTGAAAAATTTCAATTTGGGCATCGTTGTCTTCGTTTATCCACTTCCCTGTGATTTTCTGCTGACTGTGAGCAAAAGCCGAAATGAATAATGTAAATGTGAGAATTAAAAATTTGAATTGCATAAAGTTGTATTTTTGATTTCGGGTACAAAATTAAAGACACAACAATAGCTGTGCAATTCAAAATAGGTTGAATTGAACAAAAGGAAGGTTGAATTGAACAGAATTTATTGGGGAATTTCAATCCATTCTAAAAATGGACTGACTTTAAGGCGGCTAACGATAGCTTTTTCAGGAAGTGAGACGTTTAAATGAACCACGACCTTCCGGTTAAAGTAAGGTTCAATGTCTTTTATTGCTGTGCGTGAAACAATCATTTGGCGATTAATGCGAAAGAAATCTTTCGTAGAAACGGCTTGTTCAACCTGCTCCAGCGTTTTGGCAATCTGGTATTTTTCTCCTTTGAAATTCAACATTGAAACCATTTCATTTTCAAGCCAAACAAAGGCAATATCCGAAACCGGAAGTGGAATCATTTTTTCACGATAACGAACCAGAAAACTTGTTTGCAACACCGATTCTGGGTGTAAAAGGTTTTTAATTAGAGCGGAATCGAAAGTAGTAGTTGAGAAATTCACTTTCAGCTGTTCCACTTTGGCAAATGCCTGCTCAATATCCTCATCTTTAAACGGTTTCAAAATATAATCTATACCGTTATTTTTAAATGCCTTGAGTGTATAATCATCAAATGCTGTACAAAAAACCACCGGAATATTGATTTGAACCTGATTGAAAATCTCGAAACTCAGGCCATCAGCCAACTGAATATCCATGAAAATCAAATCCAGTTTCGACTGATTTTTAAACAGATACACCACCGATTCTTCAATACTTTCGCACACATTTACAACCAAGCGTTCCGCATGAGTTTCAATCATATCGCGAAGCAATACGGCTGTTTTCTTTTCATCTTCAATGATTAATATGTTCATTTTAAAAGAGTTTCAGGGTGGTTTTATACTGTTTCTCGGTTTGCTCTATCTGAATGCCATCGGTAATTCCAAGCAATTCGTAGCGTGTTTTCAAATTCTCTGTTCCCAAACCGAACGATTCGTCCGAAGTGCATTTCGGCTGGTAATTATTTGAAACTGTAATAATGGACGCTTCAGGTTGTTGAATATGAATATTTAATGGATGCGCTTCCGAAACCACATTGTGTTTGATGCAATTTTCGACCAACAATTGCAGTGCGAAAGCCGGCAGACTGTATTGCAGCGACTCATCAATGATTTTAATTTCGACGGTCAATGCATTTTCGTGCCTCAATTTTAATAAATAGATATATGCTTTCAGGAATTCCAGTTCTTCAGTAAGCGTTACAACGGCCGATTCGCGCTTTTGCAGAATTTGACGATAGACATCGGATAGTTTTAAAATATACTCTTCCGATTGCGGGTCATTATTCCTAACCATCGACCTCAATGTGCTCAGGCTATTAAACAAAAAATGTGGATTTACTTGTTGGCGAAGTTGATTGAGTTGCGCTTTCAGGTTTTCCGACTGAAGCGAGATATTTTCCATTCTGAATTTTTCACGCTCTTTTATGGTCCGAAGGCTGTGTATAATAGCAATATAAAGTATGGTGGCAAGCAACAATCGCAATCCCAGTATCCACTGCCAGTCATTTTCAGGCAGTTTTATAATCGGTCGCAGGTATAAATGAGAAATGCCGGAGAAAGTGAAAATCAGTGCAAAACTTGCAAAAACCACAGCTAACCATTTATTATAGACATTTTTTATATATAAAAGTTTGTCGAGTATTTTCCATAGGATAGCAAGTAACAGTGTGGCTGATAACCATGTAACCAAAACGGAATACCATTCTATATTTGCATCAAAAGGATGATTGCTCAGAATATTAATACCGGGCAGTACCAATGAAATGATATAGGGCAGGTATTTTTCAATTTTGGTCATAAAAAAAGGCTTTAAAAAAGCTATAAAGATATACTATTTTGATAAATTGACAAGGGATGAACAGTTACAACAAAAGACATTAGAATAAAGAACCAAGACAAGACGCAATATATCAATTTTTTACGAAATTCAACGTGTAAGTTATAGTTGACTTTTAATATAGTACTAAATTGAAAAAGAATGAATTAAGTTCTTTTCTATCTTTTTGATTCTGCTTGTTCAACTTAGGATACTGGATTCTTTTTACATCAAATGTGACAATCTGAAGTCGTCTTGACTTTTTAAAATGCCACTCCTACGGAGCTTTTTGTTCAATAAACGAATACTAACTACCATAATTTTGCTCCTAACGGAGCATTTTCTTAGCTTCGGAGAAGCGTTATTCTGGTAGAATTATTGATTATAATGTATTTTAGTGCTCCGTTGGGAGCGAAATTATATTGTTTGTGAAAAGTCAAGACGACTTCTTTTACAAAAAATCAGTATAAAGTTCTCAGTGACAAAAACCTTCTATTGAGTGACACATTTACCCTCTCGGGAGAATTTATTTTTAGAAATGAGCTTTGAAATCTACTTTTGTTTTCACAATTTAAAAAGGAAGCCAAATGAAAGTAAAAATCAGTCTGCTAGGTTTAACCGGAATAAAAGTCAGCATATTCCTGGCATTAAGTATTATTTTTTCAGCATGTACTACCACAGAAAGTCTGACAGTAGTAGGCATTGGTTGTAACGTTAAAGCAAATAGGTCGGATAATCTGCCGAATATAAGCAACTATCCCATTGTTAGCACCAATCAAACAAAATTTTACAACGATAGTGTTGAAATTTCTACTCCAGTTGCTGGCAGTGCCTTTTATGGTCAAAATGCATCCTATCCCGGAAATAAACCCAGTTATGTTGATAATGGCGATGGTACCATTACCGATTTGGTTACGGGCTTAATGTGGCAGCAAAGTCCTGATAATAATTGTGACGGCGTTATCAATCATGATGATAAAGTTTCGTACGATGCAGCGGTAAGTGGAGCTTCTAAATATCGGTTGGGTGGTCATTCTGATTGGCGGTTACCAACTATCAAAGAACTTTATTCACTCATTGAATTTATTGGACTTGATCCTAATGTACAAGCTACTACAAGTGTCGGTCTGACTCCATTCATTGACAGCACTTACTTCAAGTTTGGTTATGGTGATGTGCCAGCCGGCGACCGCATTATTGATGGAAATTTTGTTTCTTCTACTAAAAGTGTGAGTAAAACTTGTGGCGAAGCTGTAGATCCTGTATTTGGAGTAAATTTTGCCGATGGTCGTATTAAAGGTTACCCTATTGTATTTCCGGGTAAATTAACCACCAATGTGTTTTATTTCAGATATGTAAGGGGAAACAGCAATTATGGAATAAATAAGTTTAGCAATAATGGCAATGGTACAATCAGCGATGCTGCCACCGGGCTTATGTGGATGCAGGATGACAGTGGGAAAGGTATGAACTGGCAAGATGCATTAAGCTATGCCGAGAACAAAGATTTTGCAGGCTATACTGATTGGCGATTGCCCGACACGAAAGAGCTAGAAAGTATAGTTGATTATACGCGATCACCCAAAACAACCAATTCTGCTGCCATAAACCCACTATTTAACTGTACCAAAATAACCAACGAAGCAGGTAAAGACGATTATCCTTTTTATTGGTCAAGTACTACACACGCTTCTATGATGGGAGGTGGAAGAGCGGCTGCATATATCTCATTTGGGCGTGCTATGGGCTATATGACTGAGTTTGGAGGTTGGTCGGATGTGCATGGTGCAGGTGCTCAACGCAGCGACCCCAAAATAGGAAAAGCCAGCGATTATCCAACAGGACACGGACCGCAAGGTGATGCGATCAGAATACTTAATTATGTGAGATTGGTGAGAAATATCAAATAAATCATTCAAAAACTATTCAAATGAAACTAAACATTTCCGGTACAATTACCGCTCGTCAGATAAACCTGATGCTATTAATTTCGATTTTATCTATAAGTTGTACGACCGAAGAAGTAGTTATCGTAGCACGTGATGCAGCCTCAGTAGGCAGTTATCCAATTGTTGGTACAAGTCAAACCAAGTGTTGGAATGCCACTGGCGAGATTCTTACAGCACCTGTTACCGATGCCGCATTTTTTGGTCAGGATGCTCAATATGCGCATACAACTCCGGCTTACAGCAAAAGCAGTGATGGACTTACCGTAAAAGACGAAGTAACCGGCCTGACATGGAAAAAAAGCTATGATAGTGGCACATATTATTGGGGAGCATCTCAAGCGGTGGCTAACAATCTGAACAAAAAAAAATATGGTGGCTTCAGTGACTGGCGATTGCCAACCATTAAGGAACTTTACAGTTTATGGAATGGAAGTACCGGTTGGCCTTGGATTGATTCAAACTATTTTGACATTACCTATAGCAGCGAGCAGGAACTTAGCCACGCCATTTTTTGGAGCAGTACCAAATATTCAGGAGTAATGGGCAATATAAGTGCAAATGGGGAAACGCCCGGCGCAGAACTGGCCTTCGGTGTAAATTTTGGCACCGGACATATTAAAGCATATAGTATCAATGTTGGTCCTAAGCACTTTGTGCGTTGTGTACGCGGCAATCTTTCGTATGGCGTTAATTTGTTTCAGGATAATAACGACGGTTCAATTTCAGATTTGGCAACCCGCTTGATGTGGACAAAAGCTGATAATGGTTTAGGTATTGATTGGGAACATGCATTGGCTTATGCTCAAACTCAGAATAAAGCAAATTATTTGGGTCATAACGATTGGCGATTGCCGAATACGAAAGAACTTCAAAGTTTGGTAGATTACACACGTTCACCAACGGCAACAAACGCAGCCAATGTAGGCCCTGCAATAAATGTACTGTTCAGTTGTTCTGGTATTCTAAATGGTGGTGGAAAAGCAGATTATCCTTATTATTGGACTAATACATCAGCAATTTCACAACCAAATGGTACGTATTCAAATGCTTGGTATGTGGCATTTGGACGAGCAGAAGATGGAAACGGGGAAGACCTTCACGGTGCAGGAGCAGTGCGCTTCGACAAAAAGGTACTCGGTACAGGCCAAGGAGAAGAACGTGTGTTGAATTATGTGAGATTGGTGCGGAATATCAAATAAAATGTCATCAATAAATACCTTTTCCTCCTTTTAAATCGATTATTTCCGTTTGGATTTTAAAGTGGGATACACACACATTACAGCCTAACAAAAAAATCTCAAACTTTTTCCATAGATTTGCAGAATTCAAAAACAACGTTACAAACAAATGAAAACCTACAAAAATAAAATACTCTTATTCTACGCCATTATCTGGTTGTTGGTCTTTATTGCACCATTTTTGAGAAACATGGATAATACCGACCCAGCTGGTTTAACCAAAATGATTGGAGACTTGACAAATCTACTTTTACTCTTCCTTGTTTTCCTGATTAATTTAGTGATTTTAGTACCCAAATTGCTGTTCAACAACAAGCGGTCGCAATATGCAGTTATTGTGATAGTTATGATATTGACAGTAAGTTTTATTGATATTTTCATTCATCAGGGAAATCGACCACCGGGAAGCCCCGGAATGCATCCCGAGAACCTTTATGCCATTCATGCTATTTTAGGCGCAATTTTCAATAATTTGCTTACGGCTATACTTATTATTGGGAGTAGTACGGCTTTTGAATTGTTTGCAAAATGGACATCCGAGCAGGAAATCAGAAAAGAGATTGAAAATGTGCAACTCAGAACCAATCTGGCATTGCTTCGGAATCAGGTGAGTCCGCATTTTTTTATGAATACGCTTAATAATATACATTCGTTGATTGAAATGGATACACATAAAGCACAGGATGCAGTTGAACGACTATCAACTTTGATGCGGTATCTGCTTTATCATTCAGCTCAAAACACGATTGAACTCCGAAAGGAAATTGAATTTATTCAGAGCTTTATTGCCTTGATGCAGCTCCGACACTCCGAAGAAGTGGAAGTAACCATGAGGATTCCGGAGAAAATTCCCGAAATAAAAGTTCCACCCATGCTATTTATTTCGTTGGTCGAAAATGCCTTTAAACACGGTGTGAGTTATCCGTTAAAGTCGTATATCTATTTTGAACTACTGACTACTGATAATTCATTGAATTGTATTATCAGAAATAGCAAACATAAGAAAACGTCGCAAAGTCAGGGAGAATATTCAGGAATTGGTCTCAATAATATCAAAGAAAGTCTTAAACTACTGTATGGTCATAAATACACACTGGAAATTTCGGATAAAGCGAATGAATTTGAAGTAAACCTCACCATACCGTTATGAAGATAAAATGTATTGCCATAGACGATGAACCCCTGGCTGTAAAAAAGATAGCCAGCTACATTCAGAAAATTCCTTTTTTGGAATTAGTGGCTGAATGTCGGAATGCTTTTGAGGCAATGAATGTCATGAGTGAAAATGATATTCAGCTCTTGTTTATCGACATTAATATGCCCGACATTAGCGGAATGGAGTTTGTAAAATCCTTGCGTTCAAAGCCCTATATTGTTTTCACTACGGCTTATAGCGAATATGCCGTGGAAGGTTTTGAAGTGGAAGCGGTAGATTATCTGTTGAAGCCAATCAGTTTTTCTAACTTGCTGAAAGCCGCCAACAAGGTAAAAACGCTGATTGATTTAAAAACCAACAAACCACTAGGAATCAAAGGGGAAACAGCTAATCACTTATTTGTAAAATCTGCGTATAAACTTATTCGGGTTGAGTTTGCAGCCATAAAATACATTGAAAGTCAGCATGAATACATTAAAATTCATTTGCTCAACGGTGAATCAGTAACAACCAAAATGAGCTTAAAATCAATTGAAGAATTACTTCCTTCCAGTCAATTTGTGAAAGTTCATCGTTCATATATCGTAAATATCAACGAAGTTACGATAATTGAACGAAACAGAATTGTTTTTGAAAAAAAGATTTACATACCTATCAGTGAGCAATATAAAGCTGATTTTCAGAAAAGAATTGACGGAAGTCAGATTAAGATTGATAACTATCTAAATAACAAACAAAACCGCCCAACCTGAAATTTTATGATTTGTACTAATTTATATTTGCACAAAATATGCCATTACATAATTATGAATTTTCAGTGTTGAAATTTGCAATTTCTGTTTATCGGTTAAACGTAAAATATAACTTCCACGTTGAATTTCGTGAAAAATTGATATATTGCGATTAATCTTTATTCTTGGCTCTTGGTTCTTGGTTCTAATGTCATTTATTATATAAAAAAATGAAAGTTGAAAGAGTAAGAAAAAGCTACCTTCACAGGCAGCTTTTCATAGGAACGCGATAAACAAAATTAAAGAAGTATTTTTATAAAGCGATAAGTAATTCAGAATTTTGTGGATATATGCGGGTTAATTCAAACACAAACATCGATTCGGCAGTATGCAACCAATACCTGAATTCCATTGATTTCGTGTAAGTTGGAATAAAATTAAGCAATAGATCCAACTCAAATTCCAGAGATGTTACTCCCACTTCAGAACACATAGCATCTATCACATTACATTCCTGCTCTATATGTGTAGGAACCATCAGCACCGGTTTTTGAAGATACATGGCTTCACAAACCGATTCAAATCCTCCGGTAGTAGCATACGCTTTGCATCCTGCCATATATTCCAAAAACAAAGTATCACTAAGTTCGTGCATCATCAGATTTGGAATCAATATCTCCTCATCCTCATTCGTGTTATCCCAAAAGAAGTGAAGATTCTCATCCGGATGATCCAAACTCCAGTCAATCAGTTCATCCACATAACCATTATTGAGCAAATAACCATGTATATAATCGCCCTGAGTTGGTTTTCTATTCAACACCTCTTTTCGGAGCAGCGGTGGCACAAGGACAATTTTTCCGTAATGCATTGTGGATTCTTCCCTGAATGAAAGTGCCATTATTTTTGTTGCATTCATTGCTGTAAGCCTTGAATAAAAGTTCAGTAATTTAAATTGGAAAGTATTACTGCCTGTATATTCGAATGCGGGTGTCAGAAAATAGTATTGATGGGCCACATTTATCATGGGAGTTTCCGGTTTGAAAATACCGTAGGTAATTCCGCATAACAGTTCATAGAAATTGACCACCACATCGGGTTGAGTTTCGCGGATAGTCTTCCGGATTTTAAACACACTTTGTATATAAACAGGCAGCAAAAATAAATTATAAAGAATACTGATTAATAACGGAGAACCTTTGCCTTTGGGTGCAGGCATAAAATTAGGACTTTGAAACCGTATAATTTCAGAGTCTATTTTTTCAGTGAAGAAACCTGGCAATGTGCGTCTAGTACTACAACCCACCATTACAGCTACTACTTCGTGACCATTCCGCTCAAGCATAGCTTTCATACTGAGCGTTTGCGTAAAATGACCGCGCCCTTCGCCCTGAACAACAAATAAGTACTTCATAGTATTTAGAAAAACGGTTTAAAAAAATTATTTGAAAAAGCCACTTTCAAGCCCCACGATGTAGGTTGAATAAGCTTGATAATCTCCATAGGATCAGGTTGAACAGCAATATGGTCATTATGCATATATACCTCCCAGGTACCATCTTCGTGCTCCAGCAGTGCCGACATTGTTTCTACCCAATCACCCGAATTAAGGTAATGAATGCCATTAATCATTTTATCAGCCGGTTGGTGAATGTGTCCGCAAATAATACCATCGGAATGACGGGCTTTGGCTAATGCAACCAACTCGTCTTCGTAATTAGAAATATACGATACCGCCGACTTTACTTTTTGTTTAATGCTTTGTGAGAGCGAGAAATAAGGCATTCCTTTTTTGGAACGATAGATATTATACAATCGGTTTACCCAAAGCAAAAAGGTGTAACCCACATCGCCCAACTTAGCCAGCCAAACCATATTTGAAGTAACATTGTCGAAAACATCGCCATGAACGATATAATAGCGTTTACCGTTACGCTCATGAACATAATCTTTTTCGATAGAGATATTCGCAAATTCAAACGGAGCTATGTGATCAATAAAATCATCGTGATTACCCCGGATATAAACCACTTTCGTGTTGTGGTTTTCCATCATTTTCATGATTATTTTGAAGAAATCGGTATGTTCTTTCTTCCACTTTCCTTTACCTCCCTTTTGCAAATGCCATCCATCTATGATGTCACCATTCAGAATAAGGGTATTGCAGTTTACGGTTTTCAGAAAATCGGCCAGTTCGCGGGTTTTGGAATGTTCGGTACCTAAGTGAACATCGGATATTACAATGGTAGGATAAAATTTTTGATTGTACATTGTCGTATTTTTAGTTGCAAAGTAACACCAGCAATATTGCAGTATTAAAACAGAAATGTGAAGATTGTATGAAGATAACTAGTATAAGTGCCTGAATTTAAGCAAACAAAGAGCATACAATATCGTCAAATGTTTATTTGTTACAGTATTGTAAATTGTTTGTAATAATTATATCATAGCTCAATCATACTTTTGCATAGTTTTAATTAAAGGATTAGTATCAATACCCTACATCATGAGTAACTATCCATTATAACAAACACAAATATGCTTCATCAACTCATTTCAGGTTTTACACAATACAGCTATCTTGCAATAATAGTATTGATTTTTTTGCAGGAAGTCGGTTTTCCAAGTCCATTCCCCAATGAGCTTGTTCTCCTATTTTCGGGTTATCTGTCTTTTACCGGAGTTTTTAAATTGCCATTGGTTATACTACTGGCTGTTACTGCCGATTTGCTGGCAGGTGTAACTTTATATCTACTTTTTTACTTCTTTGGAAAGCTAATTCTGGAGCGAAAACCGAAATGGTTGGCGTTACCCAGGACGAAAATTGAACGTATATCTTTCAGAATAAATAATTCAGGTCAATCAGCTATTTTTATAGGACGACTTACTCCGTTCATTCGAGGATACGTTGCTGTTTTGTGTGGGTTATTGCGAATCTCGCCGGAGAAATATGTACTAAATCTAACTTTTTCTTCTATAATTTGGGCTACAGTTTATATTATTTGTGGCTATCTGATTGCACCATACTGGAATCTTATGACACAAAGTAATTCAGAAATTCATTTATTAATGATTGTCATCCCTGTTTCGGTAGCAATTATTTTAATTTCTATTCACTTAACAAAAAAATATATCTTACGAATAAATCAACAAAAAATTAAACAAATATGAGAATACACGTGGCATCAGAAACACAGTACATGGTGAAAGGAAATGGCGTTCACACGGCATTTGTAGATCATTTAGAGTTATTGAATTCGAAAGATGATATTGAAATAGTAGTCAACAACAAAGGCAGAGGCGATGTGTTTCATTGCCATACTTACGGTCCATATTATTTTTTTAAAGGACTGGGATACAAAAACAGACGGGTTCATACGGTTCATGTAATACCAGATTCTATAATAGGCTCACTACCCATGTGGCCGGTTTTTATGCCATTTGTCAAATGGTATTTCAAGCAAGTGTATTCGTATGCCGATGTTTGTATAGCCATTTCGCCCAGGGTGGAAGAAGCTATTAAAGAAACCGGGGCTAAAACTGAGATTGTGCGGATTTTCAATCCTATCAATATTGATAAATGGAAAAGAACACCCGAAAACAGAAGAAAAGGCAGAGAACTACTCGGGCTTAATGACAACGAGTTTGTGGTATTGGGAGTGGGTCAACTTCAGGCTCGCAAAGGAGTAGAAGATTTTATCGATGTGGCCGCTTCAATACCTGATGCCCGATTTGTGTGGGCAGGTGGCAGACCGTTTAAAGCAATGACAGAAGGTATTGGACGAATTGATACCCGTATTCAAACGGCTTCTGATAATATTCAGTTTACCGGTATGCTTGAACTGGAACAAATGCCATTAATTTATGCCGCAGCTGATGCTATGCTTTTTACATCTTATCAGGAAAACTGCCCGCTAGCACCCATTGAAGCTGCTGCTTGTGGTATGCCTGTGATATTCAGGAACATTAAAGAATACAGTAAATTGTATGATAATACCTATCTAAAAGCTGACACGACAGACGAATTTATTCAAATGACTCAAAAGTTAATGACAGATAAGTGGTATTATGAATACGGTTTATCCGTTTCAAAGCAACTCATTACACAGTTCGATAAAGCCCGAATAAGAGAAAAATTAATCAATCTGTATGAAGAGTTAGATTCACGTGTTCACAGTATGTTTCCTTTGTGGTCGTAACCTATTATTTAGAAAATCAAACAGTATTTAAGCTTAAAAGGGTTGTTCTTATCTTAAGAACAACCCTTTGTGTATATTAGTCGATGGATTATTATATCCGAAATATTATTTATTTACAGCAATTTGAGCAATGGAATTATTTGCTGACTTACCGAAATCAACACTGAATTCAATAGCATAGTGATCGGAAAGATTGGTATCCTTACCACTTACGTGCGAGAAAAATGTTTGAATTTTCCGTTCAATATTATGAATGAGTTCCGTGTTCCTTACCAATACATAATCCAGAACCCGTAATTTACCATGACTTGTGCGAGCCAGGTTGTTATTTATTTCATCATACGTTACTTTTACGTTTCCACTCAACTCACCATTCTTAGCATCGAGAATTCGTAGCATTTGCTCATAACTCGAATAGTCATCCATATCAATATTGAAATCACCACAGATAAGTTGTGGAATCCCCGGATTATAGTATCTGTTGAGCAGATGATCTCTTATTTCATCACATTGCTGAGTTCTCACTTCATGCAAATTATCAGCTTGAAGATGGGTTGTCAGCAATTGAAATTTTGCTCCACCAAAAGTACCCTGAAAAAGTACAGCACCTTTACGAGCCACTGCATCAAATCCTTTACAAAGACTAAACTGAATTTGTCCTAGTTCAGTCAACGGAATCTTACTCACTATCCACAGACCACTATTTGTGCGAAATGGCAGGTGATTTTTATTTGCCGGTCCGTATTGATAAGGATATTCTTGCAATAGAGTTTTTGCCATAGTCGAACGGCATTTACTGCTAAAAGCTTCCTGAAAAACGATAACCTGATAATCCGAATTTACGAGTGTTTGTGCAATAACCTTTGCTCTGTCAGCATTGTTATTAAACAAACTAATAAAAGGAAGCATATAAATGTTCCAACTCAAGATTTTCAATTCTGAACTTTGGTTCATTGCATTACCGGAAATTTCAGGATTAGTAGCATTCAACTTTATAGAAAAATTAAGTAGTATAATTACAATAAGTAGTATAAATTTTCTCATTTCGTTTCTGTTTAAACACCTTACAAAATAAGTAGTTACAAATTACAACCGTGTTGAGAAAGCATTATGAAAAGATTAAAAAACAAGTTTGCGATGATTATATATAACACGAAAAAGCCACTATGTAAATTTCGAAAGCGGCTCTAAACTTCCTCTTCAGGGGTATAGGGGGCAATTTATTTTACTAATGGTACATAACCTACTTTTCCAACAATTACCTGACATTCGGCTGAAAGTACAAATATTTTTATGACTTTAGATTCTTTTTGACATTCAAATATCTTCTCACCAATTTGTAACACCACTTACATGAAAATGTAACATCGGAATTCTAATTTTGCTTTCTGAATAAACATTAGCAGATTATGAACAAATACAGTATTCTGATTATAGATCCCGATAAAGATTTTTGTGGATATTTACAATCAAACCTTAAAAGCGAAGGCTATCATGTTGAAACTTGTCAAAGCGCAAAGGATATATTGGATTTGAAGCTCGATCAATACGATCTGGTCATCCTTGAAACTCAACTTAAAGATGTATCAGGTTTTAAAGTGGTTCACGAATTACGCAACAATCATGATACTGCATCGCTTCCCATTTTTTTTATGTCGTCCAAACCCGGTGAAAATGAAATGATGACTGCTTTCAGTGTGGGTGCTGATGACTTCCTTACAAAACCATTCTATATCAGAGAACTTGTAGCACGGATTAAAGTGATACTCCGTCGTTCGGAAGAGCAGAAAAACCTGAATGTGGAAATGCTGACTTATAATCAACTCAAACTTAATTTGTCGAAAATGCAAGTGAAAGTGGATGAAAAAACTGTTCCGTTTACAAGAAAGGAATTTGAAATCATGAAACTTTTTCTCGAAAATAAAAACCGGATATTTAGCCGTGAAGATTTGCTCAGGCTGATATGGACAGAAGAGGCTTTTGTTCTGGGCAGAACCATTGATGTGAATATCACCCGGATCAGACATAAAATAGGGAATTACGGTAACCACATAGTGACTAAAATTGGTAAAGGATATTCATTTGAAGAATAAACACATTTACAATTTATCAATTTACGATTTACAATTGAAAAAGATTAGGTTGGTTTTTGTATTCTCTATTCTGATTATTCAATATTTAAATTCTCAAAAGGTCGGAATAGTGTTAAGCGGCGGAGGTGCTCCCGGGATAGCGCACATTGGCATGATAAAGGCACTGGAAGAAAATGGCATCCCGATTGATTACATTACCGGCACATCAATTGGAGCCTTCATAGGTGGTTTGTATGCTTCCGGTTATTCGCCCGACGAAATGATTCGTTTTTTCAAATCATCCGATTTCAGGAAGATGAAAAGGTTTGAGATTAAATTCCCTAAAAAGTATTTCCTACCCACTCATATTATTCAACCGCAAAAAGTTCAGAAAGGCTTAGAAAAACTAACCCGGCAAGCCATAAAGCGTTCGGGTGGAAATTTCGACAGTCTTTTTGTGTCTTTCCGTTGTGTGGCTTCCGATGTTTTCCGAAAAGAATCCTACATATTCTCTCAGGGCGATTTAGCTACAGCCATACGTGCATCCATGACATTCCCTTTTATTTTCGAAGCTGCAAAAGTTGACAACCGACTGCTTTTTGACGGTGGCATTTACAATAATTTTCCGGCAGATATCATGCTGCAAACTTTTCATCCCGATTTTATAATAGGCAGTGTAGTGGCGTATAATCCTCCCCCAGCTGATTCGAATGATATGTTGATGCAGCTTCAAAATATGATTACAAACGATTCAAACTACAGTATTCCTGATTCGTTGGGGCTTGTGCTGAATTTCGATTTGAAAAAGAGATCCATGTTTGATTTTTCCCAAATTGATAGTTTAGTTAATGTCGGTTATCTGGAAACTAAGAAACAGATTGAACATATCAAAATGAAAGTCCAACGTCGTGTTTCAATGGACGAAATCAATTGTAAGAGAGTTTCGTTTCGTAATTCTCCCTTATAAATTCCAGCAACGAATTTACCCCATCTGCCAAATTCCTGAGCTTTTCAATGGCTTCCCGAATTTCTTCAGGATTATTCAAGTCATTTTTAAACTGAACTGAATGTTTACAATCGTGTATGGTGAGTTTCAGGATTCCATCTTCCATTAATTTGGCATGATAGCAAGACATGCTTCGATGGCTTTCGGGAAGTAAAAATTTCTTTGAATTGTATGTTTGTTTATCCATGTACGTTGGAAATAATTGAAAAAGGATAGCGTAAACCATCCTTTTCCCTTAAAAAACTATATTTACTAATTTAAAAAAGTTTCTGTCCTACTGCATCATTAATTTCAAACTCCGCACCAATTTGGATCAAAATGAATAATACCATCGGATTCAGAAACTATGTACCCGTTTAATACTGCAAAGAAAGCTTATCTTTGTTGCAGTGTTATTTCTAAATGATTAATATTATGTGACAAACAAAGTATCTACAAAAAAAATGGCTACTCAATTGAGTAGCCATTTTAACGTTTGAGATAAACTTCAATTATTTATTAATTGTAACTTTACGAATAAGTTGTTTTTCGTTCGAGTTTATTTTCAACAAATAAACACCGTTTTGAAGTGAGGCAACGCTCATTTTTTTATCATTCACAACCGAAACCACTTTTTTACCTCCTAAATCGAATAATTCCATTTTATCAACTGATTCCAAACCGCTGACAGCTATTTCTATTCGTGCAGGAATTGGGGAAACAATTACACTTGCATCATCCGAATAAACTGAATTTACGGCATTAGGTGTGGCTTTAATTAATTTGATACTATCATACAAAGTTGCAACATTAGTGGTTTTATTTACAGTATAAGTTGCAATACAGATTGAATCTGTAGAAACTTTTACATTACTGAATGTTGGTTCGCCTGTCTGCCCGAATTTACCGCTAAAGAAATTGAAATATCCGGTAATTCCGGTAGCTGTTACAACTTTTGCAGAATCCATTTCAGATTGAATGCGTGGACGGTATTTCTTTTCACCAGCCGAGTTATTCAGAAAATACATTGTTCCTGTTTTTACATCAAAAGTTCCACCGTTTTTACCGGTAACATTAGCATTGTTATTTGTAACTGCGACATTATAAATTGGCGTTGAAGTAGTTTGATTGCTAACTGTATTTGGAACTAATGCTTTTGCTTTCAGTGGTCCAATCACTTCATACACATGATCATGACCTTCCAAAGCTAAATCAATTTTCAAATCATCAAAAACCGGAGTAAAGAATTCGCGGATTGCTTTACCATCTGGATCACTCTGGTGGCTTGCACTACCGGTGTACATGGTTTTGTGGAAAAATGCGATTCTCCATTTTACGGTTGGATTTGCAGCAACTTGTTTTTGCATCCATGTTTTGATAGAGTCCATCATGCCTGTTTTCGCATAATCTTCGTGCTGAACAGCCATAAACAAAGCATCTCCGTAAACAAATGAATAGATGCTTCCCGTTACTGTTGACATTGTTTTGTCAAAATTTGGCGAAGAGGTATTGAAATGCTTGCTGAAGTTTTTATTTGATGTATTATCGTGATTTCCTATTACGGCCACTAATGGAGTGGTATTCCAAATATCCTGCTGAGTCTGAAAAAATTGCTCGTATTCCCATTCAGCGTTTGGTGAACCAGCGGTTTCAACTAAGTCACCACAAGACAACGCAAAATTTGAATTTGGGAACAACGCTTTGGCAGCATGAGTTGTTTTAGCGGATACTGCGAACATTTCATCAGTATTAGCTTGAGAATCTGTAAAATACATAAACGAGAATGGCTCCTTGGTACTTTTTGCAGTGCTAAATGAACCAATTTCGCTCCAACCTCCGTCAATTCCTACACGGTAAGAATAGGTTGTATTTGGGGTTAATCCTGCTGCAAGTGCTTTATGGCTTGAATAACTACGAACAGAGTTATCTGCAATACCGGCAAGTGCCAACAAGCCATTGGTTTTAACGCAATAATTGGTAGTAATATTTGTGGTATCGGCATTGAATGTCGTCAATGGCATAGCAAAAGCTGCATTATCGCTCGTTTTTCCTAATACAATCTGTACTTTACCTTTATCAATACCTTTGTTAGTGTACCATGCAAATCCCATTTGAGTTGAAGGACTTCCATTGAAAGTCATATTCACGCTATATGGAATTTCTTTAGCTTTCAAACCATTCAGAGCATTTTGCAAGGCAACAGTAATTGATGAGTCGCGTAACGAAAATGCTGTTGCTGAAGAGTCGGTACGCAGTTTTGTGGCTAAATTTGCATATCTTTTCAACAATGTCCATGAAGGAATACTATAATTCGATTCAGTAAGCGTTTTGGCAACATTTAATAATGAATCACCTTTATTCAATGCTAAAGTGATGCTTGCTCCCCATTGAACAGGTGCTCCATTAGTTGCAGTAGGATTCCAGAGACATTCACGAACGGTCATGTTTCTTGAAACTGAATCGAGTGAAATAACCTGATACGAAAGTTTCTTTTCATCAGCACCGGAATAAGCAGGGTTGGTTGATTCACCTTTTAGTGGTGAGTCAACACGGAATGTACGCAATGCGATGTTTTTATCGGGCCCTGTATAAACATAAAATTGATTGTAGTTTGTATTTCCGTGGAAATACGCTTTTACATTTGGATGAGCTTTTACCCATAATGCAAAGCCTCTTTGCTCAAGAGTAGAAGGTGCAGTTGTCAAAAGACCATCTTTGCATTTTTCCTCAACCATATTTTCAAATTTATTGCTAGAATTAATTGTTGAAGGAACATTGGGGTTAAAAAGGTGTTTTGTTTCAATATCCGGTTGGTCGTGTGTAAAAATAACTACCGGAGTTTTTGAGCTTACATTGACCAAATCCAAATCCATCCATTTGCGATTCGCAGAATCAGGCCATAAAGTAACAAACATAAAATGAACTCCTCCAATGTTTTTTGAATAATTCACCTTATTTACTTTGTAATCAAAGTTTTTTGATACAACAGGAGTTGGCATCATCGAATTATAAATATTCAAATACGATGTTGAATCGTAAGCAGGAGTCATTGCTTTGTAGTAGCCAATTGTGTTCGATACATCGTGATTTCCTGGTAACAAAAGGAAATTTGTTTTCTGGTTTGATCTGTTTTTCAACGTAATACCGTCAATATAATCTATTTTAAATTGTGCCCAAGAAGCAGCTGCCGATTGAATATTAGCTACAGGTGGTGTTTTAAGTGGATCTCCTGTTTCTTGTCTGTTGGCTATATCACCTGTATTGATTACATAATCAATAGGCCCAACAACCTGTGCTGATTTTACTCCATTGTCAGAAGGGAATGTAACTAATGACATTCCATTTAACTTTGCAATCATTTCCTGGTTTACTTTCTGTGCATTTACAGTTGTAGCTCCCTGAAACACTGATCTGGCAATACCATAATGTGAATCAGATGTGTAAATCAAATTTATTTGTGCATTGGCATTTCCTGCCAATAACATTGCTCCGCCAATAACGAGCGAAGATTTCAGAAAATTCTTCTTGAATTTCTGAATTTGGAAAAGAGGAAAATAGTTCATTTTCATACAATTTTAAAATTAATACTAATTATGTTGATTTAAAAAATTCGGTGGCAAATGTACAGTCATGTTATTAAAATATTGCTTCAAAATTGTTTCGTTATATTTAAGACAGTATTACAGTTTTATTACTGTAAAAAATCAAAAACTAATTCACGCAAAAGAAACATTTTCGTAACATATATTACATTTTCGAACAATATGATAGTTTCTGCTGCCTATTAGGCTTGAATATTAGCATTAAATACTATTTTTGTGATATGACTTTTTAGATAGCATTTAAAACACGATTGAATGAAGAAAGTATTAACAAATAGCAATGCTATTAACAGGGATGTAAGTTGGATGTATTTCAACCGCAGAATACTTGACGAAGCTGCCAATAAAACGAATCCTTTACTTGAACGACTAACATTTCTGGGTATCTATTCGAATAACCTGGATGAGTTTTTCAGGGTGCGCATAGCTACATTACGACGCATGATTGAGTTGGAAGAGAATATCTATACTATTAAGTTAGACACTCACAAAGTACTGAAAAGAGTTCTCAAGCTAAATGAAATTTACACCAAAGATTTTGAGACTACCTTTCTTGAATTACATGCAGAACTTCAGAAGGAGAATGTATTTCTGGTAAATGAATCTCAATTGTCAACCGAACAGCAAGAGTATGTAGATAACTTTTACAGAGAAGAACTTATGAATTCTCTTTTCCCTATTTTGGTTTCGCGTATGACTATTGAGCCGGAGCTTAACGACAAAAGTATTTATCTTGCAGTAAAGATATCTGATGCTATTAAAACAGAGAAGAAGCATAAAAAAGAATATGCATTAATAGAAGTTCCTACCGGAGAGTTTTCACGTTTCATTGTATTACCAAAAGAGGGCGAAAAAAATTGTATCATGTTTCTGGAAGATGTTATTAGATTCTGCTTGCCCCGTATTTTCGCTCAACTGAATCATGATAAATACGAAGCTTACACTATAAAATTTACACGCGATGCCGAAATGGACTTTGAGAACAGTGCTTATCAAAGTGTGTTGGATAAAGTATCGAAAGGTGTAAAAAGCAGAAAAAGCGGATCGCCGGTTCGTTTTGTTTACGACAGAGAGATTCCTTCGGATCTCTTACGTTTTACAGAGAAATTACTCAAGATAGACAAAAATGAAGTTCATGTAAGCGGTGGCAGGTATCACAATCTGAAAGATTTGATTTCATTCCCAACTCTTAAAAGAAAAGAACTCAACTATGAAGCCCATCCCAAAGTTCCAATTCAGGCTTTCGAAGATTCAATAAGTCTAATTTCTCTTATTCGATCGAAAGATCAATACCTACATTGTCCGTATCACAGCTTTGATAATTTTATCAGACTGTTGCGTGAATGTGCAATCAGTCCGGAAGTAAAAGAAATCAAAATCAGCATTTACCGACTGGCAAAAAATTCCAAAGTAATAAAAGCATTGATTTGCGCAGCTATGAATGGGAAAAAAGTAACAGCTATTGTTGAATTGCTGGCCCGGTTTGACGAATCGTCCAACATTAACTGGGCTACTAAAATGCAGGATGCAGGCATCAAAGTGATTTTAGGGGTTGAAGGTCTTAAAGTTCATTCCAAAATAGCTCATATTACTTCACGTAAAGGCAATATAGCTTGTATTGGAACAGGTAATTTTCACGAAGGAACAGCCAACGTTTATACCGATTTTACACTGATGACAGCACATAAAGCCATTGTTGATGATGTTGAAAGTGTATTTGAGTTTTTGGAACAACCTTATCTGAATCCAACTTTCAAGCAATTAATTGTAGCTCCCCAGTTTTTACGAAAGAAAATAACCAATTTGATTAAAACCGAAATAGACAATGCAAAAAAAGGGCTTCCGGCTTATATCTATTGCAAAATAAATCATATTGTTGATGAAAAAATAATTGAGAAATTGTATGAGGCATCAAATGCAGGAGTTGTTATCAAACTATTGGTTCGTGGAAATTGTTCCCTTAAAACCGGAGTTCGTAAATTAAGTGAGAATATCGAGGCATTAGGAATTATTGACCGTTATCTGGAACATTCACGAGTGTTGATTTTTGCTAACGGAGGCGAAGAACGCTATTTTATAGGATCAGCCGATTGGATGCAGCGTAATTTGGACAATCGGGTGGAAGTTTACACACCGGTTTACGATCCTGAGTTTCGCAAACAACTGAAAACAATTATCGAATATGGATTAAAAGATAATGTGAAAGCCAGAATTGTTGACGGGTCTGGAAATAATATAATCAACTCTACCGGAGATGATACGCCCTTCAGATCTCAGGAAGAAATATATTTGTATTACAAAAAAAACTATGAAACCGGTATAGCAGAAAAAGAAAAGAATTCAATAAAATAATCATTTTCAAAACAATAAGTATTTATGAATAGTCTCCAGTTTGCAGCAATAGACATAGGGTCGAATGCCGTTCGTCTTTTAATTATGGGTGTTAATACCGATAATGCCGACGAACCTTTTAGTAAATCACTTATGATTCGTGTACCATTACGTTTGGGGCAGGAATCGTTTGTCGATGGTAAAATCAGCGACAGCAAGTCTAAAAACCTGATTCGACTTATGAAAGCTTTCAAACATCTGATGAAAGTTTATGATGTAACCGATTATCGGGTTTGTGCCACTGCTGCCATGCGTGAAGCTAAAAATGCGAAAGATCTGGTTAAGGAAATTAAAAAAGAAACTGATTTAAAAGTTGAAATCATTGATGGCCATGAAGAGGCAATGATTATATACGAAAGCCATTTTGCATACAACTTAAACGAACATCAGAATTATGTTTTTGTGGATGTGGGTGGTGGTAGTACCGAAGTGAGTTTATTGGTAAATGGCGAATTAGTGCAATCCAAATCATATAATATCGGAACGGTCAGACTATTAAACAACAAAGTAAATAGTGAAGAATATGATATTATGCATAAAGATTTAACTGAGCTGAAAGAACAATACCTAATCAATGATATTTTTGCTTCAGGAGGAAATATTATCAAACTAAACTCGCTGGCTCTGGTTCGTAAGGGTCGTAAACTTTCACTCACAGCACTTGAAACGCTTAATGATGAATTGAAAAAATACTCAGTTGATGAGTTGATTACAAAATACAAACTTAAACCCGACCGGGCAGATATTATAACTCTTGCAGGTAACATCTATATAGATGCAGCCAAAAGTGTTGGAGCAAAGAGTTTTATTGTTCCCAAAATCGGACTTATCGATGGAATTATTCACATGCTCTATGTAAAATGGAAAGAAAGAATCAAAACTACTGAAAAGTCAATTTGATAATGTGCCAATTTGAAAATATGAAGAATCAATAACTTTACTATTATATGTCTTCACTAAATGATGGCTATATTAAACCGAATGTCAACTTACTACCGTGCAAGAATAATTGCCTGAAACTCCCGATACATCGGAGTAGAAACACTTTTAATAATTTAATTTAACAACAAAATAAGTCCTATTTATTAGTTATTAGAAATGAAATAAATATATTTTATGTTAAATTATATTGTTGTGATTTAACCTAAATATACGCCATTAGCAAGCCTTTGTCTTTAGATATATTAACATGCTATTGACTAATTCATTTACCATTAAAAACATTCATTTTTTTAAGAGAATCAATCAAAGACACAGTTTAAAAATTTTCAAAAAAATACTATCTTTTGTTTTTTGTATAGTTAATTTAAATTTGTAGGTTTGCGGGGGATATTTTAAATACTCTGAATATAGCATATTGCCAATAAGTTAAAATATATAGGCATCTATGTTAAATGAGTGATTGAATTATAAAACACTAATTAATAGATAATTAATAATTTATAGAACCCAAACTAAAGTATATATAAGGTCACTTGGGTGACGATATAAATTGTTGAACGAAACCGTTCCGGTAATTCAAACTTAATGATAATTTTGAAGTGTCTAAAAACTTCAAAAAATTATCATTATGAAACAAAACAAATCTTTCGAGAGTTTGCAAATCAAAGAGATGCAAATTCGCAATTACAGTCCACGTACAATAGATACCTATTGTAAACTACTTTGCAATTTAGAAAAGGAATTAGGAAAGTCGTTGTATGAAATTACAACAGAGGACTTTAACCCATTTTGCAGCAGAATCGACCAAAATAGTGCAAATTAGTTCTATTTTATAGCCAAAACGGTGCATTCAAATTGATAAATGCCTGTAAATCAATTTAAGTGTTTTTGAACATAACAAATACGAACCTCATAATCCGATTTTCGTGGTTTTGACGATGTGTTTTTTGTGCCTCACAGTCGCCATACCGAAGTGCGGGCTGACGATATTCGCAGTGAACCCGAACTTACCCTACTTTCAGAATCATTAGAGGCTGGCGTATATATGGTGATGGCTCGCAACGGACGTGAAGTTTTTGTTACAGGACATTCGGAATACTCTCCCAATACGTTGAACACCGAATATAAACGCGATTTGGCAAAAGGTTTACCGAATCAATCTGCCTCAAAATTATTACTTGAATAACGACCCGAAAAACAACCCATTGGTTCGCTGGCGCAGTCATGCCAACCTAATGTTTACCAACTGGCTGAACTACTTTGTATATCAGGAAACTCCATACGATTTGACGAAAATACATTGAAATCTCCACTTTTTAGATTGGGACTTTGAGTTCCTTAATTGAAGTTAATTCACCCAAAGAAATACTGGCTTATTTTCTTTTCAAAGAAAAGATAGCTCTGTAGTATTGAGTATAGTTGATTTTGTGCTTATAGACTTAATTGTAAATATAGTTGAATTTTCCGGGTATTTATACAGAAACCTGCCTGTTTTTTTCTGAAACAAACTCTTCATTAATAAAGCTAATTCTTCGTTAAGTTATCAAACTGGAATTGTTTTCCACGATTACGAAATTTGCAGAAGCAATAATCTAGTGCACAATTAATTTTTAAGTTGGGCATAGCTACCATATTAAGGGTATAAAAAATGCCCGACTAATGGTATTTTGGTATTTCTAATCAATACCGACCTTTGTGCCATGAATTTCAATAAATTATAATCATGGCAAAAATAGCTTCCAAACTCACCGATTTAATTGGCAATACACCTCTTCTGGAATTAAGCAAATTGGAAAAGCAACACAAACTGAAAGCTACAATAATAGCTAAACTGGAGTATTTTAATCCGGGCAGGAGTGTGAAAGATCGTATAGGTCTGGCATTGATTGAAGATGCTGAAAGGCAAGGATTTTTGCATCCAAACAGTGTAATAATTGAACCTACCAGTGGAAATACAGGTGTTGGACTTGCCTTAGTGTCTGCCGTAAAAAAATATAAACTTATTCTTACTATGCCTGAAACCATGAGTCTCGAACGCCGTAGTTTACTAAAAGCGTTGGGTGCAGAAATTGTATTAACACCGGGTTTTGAAGGTATGGGTGGTGCTATACGCAAAGCAGAGGAATTACAACGGTTACTTCCAAATTCATTTATTCCACAACAATTCTTAAACGCAGCAAATCCCGAAGTGCATCGTAATACTACAGCTGAAGAAATCTGGCGCGATACAGATGGAAAGATTGACTTTCTGGTTGCCGGAGTGGGAACCGGAGGAACAATCACTGGTGCAGGTGAAATTCTGAAACGTAGAAATCATGAAATTAAAGTTATTGCAGTAGAACCTGCAGATTCACCCGTATTATCAGGAGGAAAGCCAGGACCACATAAAATTCAGGGTATTGGAGCAGGTTTTGTGCCGGGCAACTTTAATCCGAATGTGGTGGATGAAATTATAAAAGTACAAAACGAAGACGCTTTTGCCACAGGGCGTGAATTGGCTAAAACTGAAGGTTTACTGGTTGGTATATCCTCAGGTGCTGCGGCTTATGCTGCATTGCAAATTGCTAAACGTCCCGAGAACAAAGGTAAAACCATAGTTGTGGTACTGCCTGATACCGGTGAAAGATACCTTTCAACTGCACTTTATCAGTTTGACTAAATAGCCCCCTAAATCCCCCATAGGGGACTTAAAGATGTATTCTATAAAAACTATCTCAATTACAAATTATAATACAATGCCGTTTAGTTAAGCATTAAAAATAAATAAGGGGAAATCAGGTAGTTTATTCTCTCTACTAAGGGTTAAGAATCAATATAAATCAGGGATTTAAGCCCTTAGTAGATAAAATTAAACAAGCAAAAATACCCTTATTCCCTTATTTGTATCTTGCTTAAATTTGAAATCGCTTATCTAAACGACATTGAATTATAATACCAAATATATTTCTAAATATAAATAAGCTATTATAAGTCCCCCATCGGGGGATTTAGGGGGCTTTTAATTAAATTATTATGAGTAAAATTTCAGTAAACGGAAAAGCACAGGAAGTTGAAACATCAATCTCTATCACTGAACTGATAAAATTAAATGATGTAGCTCAACCTGAAATGGTTTCTATTCAACTTAATGGTCAGTTTGTAAACCGCGATGAATTTGACAACACGCAGGTTTCGGATGGCGATGAACTGGATTTCCTTTATTTCATGGGTGGAGGCTCAATTTAATTGACCATTTAACTATTTACAATTTACCATTGAAAGTAGAAAAGTAAATAAACCTGGTCTTGAAAATAGTAAATAGTAAATAGTAAATGACAAAATAGTAAATAAAATAATGGATTTTACAGAAGATCAAATACAACGATATAGTCGCCATATACTGCTGCAAGACGTAGGAGTGGAAGGACAGGAAAAGATAAATAACGGCAAAGTGTTGATAGTAGGTGCTGGTGGACTTGGAGCACCGATAGCCTTGTATCTGGCAGCTGCCGGTGTGGGAACAATTGGAATAATCGATGGTGACGTGGTGGATTTAAGCAATTTGCAACGTCAGGTTATCCACTTTACACCCGATGTGAATAAACCCAAAGTTATTTCGGCAAAAGAAAAAATCAATCTGATTAATCCTGATGTAAAGGTGATTACCTATCAGAAATTACTCACCGCCGAAAATGCGGAACGGATCATTCAGGATTACGATTTTGTGGTGGACGGAACCGATAATTTTCCGGTAAAGTTTCTGATAAACGATGCTTGTGTTATTGCTAAAAAGCCATTCTCACACGGTGGAATTCTTCGTTTTGATGGACAAACACTAACGTATGTACCGGGAACAGCTTGTTATCGCTGCTTGTTTCACTCGCCACCACCACCGAATGCTGTTCCAACTTGTTCGCAGGCTGGAGTGTTGGGAGCTATTGCCGGTATGCTGGGAACCATTCAGGCTGCTGAGGTTTTGAAATACCTTACCGGAGTGGGCGATTTGCTTACCAATCGTTTGCTTACGTTCAACGCTAAAACAATGGAATTCAGAACCATAAAATCAAAACCAAACGATAACTGTCCTGTTTGTGGCAGTCACCCAACTGTAACAGGATTGGTAGATTACGAACAGGCAGTATGTGATATAGAGAGTCACAGAAAAAATAAAAACAAATAATTTAAATACAAATAAAATATGGCAACAACAGAAATTAAACTCGATCCGAATACTAAAAAACTATCACTGATTGGCTTCAGTGGCGATTTCGATAAACTGGTGGCAATATTTACCTTAGCTACCGGTGCAGCTGCAGTTGGTTACGAAGTAAACTTATTTTTCACTTTTTGGGGATTGGATGGTATTAAAATTAAACAAGGTCGTAGTCCGGTTGGTAAAGGATTTTTACCCAAAGTATTTGGTGTATTTATGGGTGGACTGAAAAGTGCTCCGGTAAGCCGCCTGAATTTTGCAGGAATCAGCCCGAAGATTTTCCGCTATCTGATGCGAAAAAACAATGTGGCAACACTCGAAGAACTTGTTGAAGCAGCCAAAGTGCTGAATGTAAACTTCTATGCCTGCGAAATGGCTATGCATATTCTGGGTATTCAGAAATCCGATTTAATACCCGAAGTAAAAGAAGTACTCGGTGTAGCTTCATTTCTGAAAATTGCTGACGGAGGACAAACCTTATTTATTTGATTTACAATTTAATCATTTACAATTTACAATTTAAGAATATGGCAAACTACAAATTAGATATCACAAAAGAACATTGTCCGATGACTTTTGTAAAGACAAAAATAGAATTATCGAAACTGAAATCGGGTGATACGCTCGAAGTATTGCTCACCGAAGGCGAACCGCTTGAAAATGTGCCACGCAGCTCGACTGAACAGGGATTTACGGTACTTTCGATAACCGAAGCCGAAGTAAAAGGAACTCATAAAGTAGTCATTCAGAAATGATACACATTCCGGCGCATATTTACGATGGAATAGTGGCTCAGGCTTATGCCGAACTGCCTAACGAAGCCTGTGGATTGCTTGTGGGTACTGAAAATGAGGTTGTGAAACAACACGCCCTCACTAATACCGATCATAGTCCCGAGCATTTTTCGTTCGATCCGGCTGAGCAGTTTCAGGTATTCCGTTCGGCACGTTCGGAGAGTTTAAGTATTATCGCCAACTATCACAGTCATCCTGAAACTCCTTCAAGGCCATCAGTAGAAGATATCAGGTTGGCTTTTGATCCGAATATCCTGTATCTGATAGTTTCGCTGGCATCAGAAATTCCGGTATTAAAAGCATTCAGTATTCAGAATGGAATCAGCACTGAAGTTCCGATTGAAGTTTTTTGAACTATAGATAATATTTTTACAATGAAGTCTTCAATAATCAACGTTATTCAAAAAAATATTTCACTTCTGACAAGTGATAATATCAATGAATATCAATATATACCATTACACGACCGGGAATTGCCATCGTTGCAAAAACTGAATAAAATAGTGGACTTATTTCGGTCAATTATTTTTCCGGGTTATTATGGTGATACCATCACTGATAACGATACGCTGGGCTATCACATTGGCTTAAACCTGGAAAGGCTTTATAATTTACTTAAAGAGCAAGTTCAGAATGGACTGTGTTTTAATGCCACTGAAGACCAATGTATTGAATCTGAAAAACTGGCACCGGATATTGCCAAAGCGTTGATTAATAAACTACCTGAACTGAAGCGAATTGTTTCAACCGATATTAAAGCAACTTTTGATAGTGACCCCGCTGCAAAAAGTTACGGAGAAGTGATTTTTTGTTACCCAACAATTCGGGCAGTCTTTAATTATCGGATAGCTCATGAATTGCTGAAACTAGGAGTGCCTGTTATACCACGTGTGATTACCGAGTTGGCACATTCTGAAACAGGAATTGATATACATCCGGGTGCAAAAATTGGGGAGTATTTCAGTATTGACCACGGAACTGGTGTTGTAATTGGTGAAACAAGCATCATTGGAAACCGTGTGAAACTATATCAGGGAGTAACTTTAGGAGCAAAAAGCTTCACCCTCGATGAAAAAGGTAATCCGCTTAATGTTCCTCGCCATCCTATTTTGGAAGATAATGTGGTGGTGTATGCCAATACAAGTATTCTGGGCAGAATTACTATTGGTCGCGATTCAATAATTGGTGGTAATGTGTGGCTTACAAACAGCGTTCCGCCGGGCTCCAGAATTCTGCAATCCAAAGCTGTTGTGAGCTCATTTAATGACGGGTTGGGAATATAGCTCCCTAAATCCCCCGAAGGGGGACTTTAATACTTAGTTTTTTTATTAATTACAAAATATACAATAACAACACTTTCTATTCCCCCTTCGGGGGTTAGGGGGCTAATTTATCACTTATGGCTAAAAATGATTTACAGCGCAGTATAACCACTGCCACCGCCAGACAACTGGCAACCACGACCAAGACAGCACCACAGATGGGGTCCATCACTCCTCGTTTATTGCTTAAATTGCTTCCATGGACACAGGTCGATTCCGGAACATTCCGTGTGAACCGTACCAAAGTAGAACTAAAAAGTGCTGAACGTATCGAGGTGGAATTTTTCGACGGTGTACCAGCATTCCGTGTGGAGTCGTTCCGTCGTATTCCCTTGTTTTCGCATATCGACGAGGATATTGTAAATCGTTTGGCTAAGAAATTTCAGGTAGAGCAAGTGGACCTGGGTGGCAGCCTGATTAAAGAAGGAAAAGACCGTCAGAAATTCTTCATTGTGGCTAAAGGTCAGGTGGAAATTCTGAGCAAAGGTACTCATGGTGAAAATCTGCGTATCGCCTTGTTATCAGAAGGTGAATATTTTGGCGAAGCCGATATTATTTCAGATAAACCCTCTTCGGTAACTGTTCGTACCATTACACCGGGTGTGTTCTTTACGTTGAATAGTGCTGAATTGGAAAGCATTATCAAAGAAGTACCTAACTTCCGTGAGCAATTCCAAAAAGCAGTTGATTCGCATTTACGCCTGAAAGCGACTGTAAATACTCATGGCGAGAAACATATCGACCTTGTTTCGGGTCATGAGGAAGACAATATCATTCCGGAAACATATATCGATTACGAAGAAAATCCTCGTGAATACTCGTTGAATACCTTGCAAACAGTGGTTCGTGTGCATACCCGCGTTTCGGATTTGTACAACAATCCACAAAATCAGTTGGAACAACAAATGCGCCTGAGCATCGAAAGTATCAAAGAGCGTCAGGAATGGGAACTGGTAAATAACAAGCACTTTGGTTTGTTGGCAAGTGTAGAACCAAGTTACCGCATCAGTACCCGTTATGGTGCTCCAACTCCGGATGATTTGGATGAATTGTTGTCGTTGGTTTGGAAATCGCCTTCGTTCTTCCTGGCTCACCCACGTGCTATTGCGGCTTTCGAGCGCGAATGTACCTGGCGTGGAGTGCCACCGGTAACTACCAACGTATTTGGCGTGCCCGTAATTACCTGGCGCGGTGTACCCATCATTCCAAGTGATAAAGTGGAAATAAAAGGTCAATATCTGACCAATCGTGGAGTTGGAACCACTAACTTTATTTTAGTACGAACCGGCGAAGCTGAGCAAGGTATTGTTGGTTTGCATCAAGTTGGAATTCCCGGCGAAATTGCTCCAAGTCTTTCTGCCCGTTTAATGGGATTGGATAAATTTGGCGTTGCTGCATACTTATTGACTAAATATTTCTCGCTGGCTTCGCTTACCGATGACGCTATTGCAGTATTGGAAAACGTAGAAGTGGGTTATTATCACGATTATCAAAACCGTAAAGCGGAGAAGTAGCCCCCCCTGCCCCCCGAAAGGGGGTTAAAGGACAAGGTCTGCATATAAAAATAAAAATCATTTATGTTAGAGTTAAACAATAATAATACTAACTACAAGTCCCTTCAAACTAAAGAAATCCTTTATCCTTCTCCTTTTGGAGAAGGTGTCCGAAGGACGGAAGAGGTCGGGGATTTTGGGGGCTTCGATATAGGCCGACTGAGAGATATTGCAGGCGAATTTTGTCAGGAAGAGCTTCATCAGGTTGCGTCGCAGGTAATTCCTGACGACATTAATCTGGAGAGTGTATTTGCCTCGTTCAGTCAGTTGCAGAATCCTCCGGGAATTAGTTCAGGTGGATTGATTTTACCTGATTTTGCTGCCGGATTGCCTTTTACTACTGAGTTGGGTGGCTTATTTTTCCCTGACATTGAGAATCCTTCAAAGCAACAGGATTTATCTTCGGCTGCGCAAAATCAATTTGCCGATAACTCCTATTCCGATTATTCTTTTTTGCGTGATCAGGAATTCAGTTATGCAAATCGTGATGTGTTTGATGTACAAGCCATTCGGAAAGACTTCCCTATTTTACATCAAAAAGTAAATGGAAAAGATCTGATTTGGTTCGACAATGCGGCAACAACCCAAAAACCGGCGCACGTCATCAATACGCTGACCCGTTTTTACCAGCACGATAATTCCAATATCCATCGCGCAGCACATACGTTGGCAGCCCGCTCTACGGATGCTTACGAAGATGCACGGGGTAAAGTAAAAACCTTTATCAATGCTTCGAGTACCGATGAGATCATCTTTGTACGCGGAACCACTGAAGGCATTAATCTGGTAATACATAGGGCTTCGTGTGGTCGAGGCACGAAGACCCAACATGAAGCCCAT
>JBAXMR010000047.1:0-31734 GCA_037134195.1 Paludibacter sp.
TCAATACATGTGTTGTTCCATAATTCTTGTTGTCATAAGTTTGAATGGCAGCAACGTTTACTACATCACCACTTACCAGCGTACCAACGGTTGGACTTCCAGCAGATGATGTGGTGCCATTGTATGTTTTAGTAGCTGTAACACCAGTGACTGTTAATGCTGTTTTATCTATCACCCCTGTTGCAGGTGATGGTGTATAAGTAATGCTATAGTTACTAGTCATATCGGTATTGCTGCCATCTTTTATTGTCAAACCGGATGGAGTCAATACATGTGTTGTTCCATAATTCTTGTTGTCATAAGTTTGAATGGCAGCAACATTTACAATATCACCACTTACCAGCGTACCAACGGTTGGACTTCCAGCAGATGATGTAGTGCCATTGTATGTTTTGGTAGCTGTAACACCAGTGACTGTTAATGCTGCTTTATCTATCACCCCTGTTGCAGGTGAATTGGTATAAGTAATGGTATAATTTGCAGTTACATCTACACTTCTGGCATTTCTGATAGTCAAGCCGGCTGGTGTTAATACGTGCGTAGTACCATAGTTCGCATTGTCGTAGGTTTGAGTCGGTGCTGTATTAATAACATCGCCGGATGCTAATGTACCAACAGTAGGACTACCTGCGGAAGCTGTGGTTCTGTTGTAAGTTTTTGTAGCGGAAACCGCGGTTACTGTAACTGTAGCTTTTGCAATACTAAACTCATAAGGTGCTGAAGTGGCTGCATTATACCATTTATTCGTAGCTACTGTAGCTGTAACAGTGTAAGTACCCGATAGTGTCGGTTGAGTTGAACTCGCAGCGTATGAGGTATTTCCAGTGCCCGAATAGCTGTAATTATAACTTGAACTTGTCCCTGTGTTTGTAGCTGTATTTGGACCGTTTGGAGAACCATTGTAGGTAAAACTATCTGCTCCGGAAATAGTTACCGTTGGTGTTGTTTTTACATATTCATACACCCCTATATCGAATGAATCACCTTGTGGACGGATAACTCCGGCAATATCTGGACTGCAGGCAGCTATTGTTGTTCCTGCATCAACAATATTTGAACCGGCTGCCAAACTATAATTTCTATTGGCAATAGTAGCATTGTCAGCATCCACAAAATCGGTAGCCGCAATGGTTTTTATGCTAATGTTCGACAAAGCTCTATCAGACGCACAGTTAGTTGTGGTTGGATTGGTTTGTCCAGAGAATTGGGACACATTATAAAACAGGCAATTGCTAAATATATAGGGTGGGTAAGGGGAACTCCCAATATTTAAAAGTACAATTGGAGCTGCTGTTCCGGTCGAAGATAAATTATTGGCAAAAGTACAGTTCTGATAAGTACTCGCAGCTGCTGATGTATAAAAAGTAATCGGTGTGATACCGGTATTATCGGCAAACAGACAATTATTGGCAGTATAGTTGGATTTGGAGTATATAGCTGAACCGCTGCTGGTAGTTGTACTTCCGGCCGTATTAGCAAGGAATTTAGAATTGCTGATAGTACAGGAAGAAGTAGAGGGTATTGTAATGGCACCTCCGGAAGATAAAGTCGTGTAATTGCCGGTAAAAGTACATTTATCTATGCTAAATGCACTGTTACTCAAAATTAATGCGCCGCCACCTGCACCGGTAGAAGAAGAAACTGTCGAATAGTTTGATGTAAAGGTACATCCCGAAATATTAAATGTGGCTCCTGTCACACTCAAATTCATTGCCCCACCACTTCCTTTAGCATTATTTCCTGTAAAAGTACAAGTACTGATGCCAATTGGGCTGGCAGGGGCATTTGTAACATAGGTTGCAATGGCACCTCCGGCAAGGTTGGCACTGTTGTAAGAAAAACTACAATTCGAAATATTTACACCACTGGCATAACTATACAAATATATACCGCCACCGTCACCTGTAGTTGTATTATATTCAATTTTACATCCCGAAACTGTACAAAGGCTTCCACTAACCGTAATACCTCCACCATAATTAGTGCTTGCTGTATTGTGATGGATATACGAGTCTTTTAGTAAGCCGGCAGCTGTAAGCGTAATTCCTGCGCTAGCACCGGTACCTGCAGTTGAACCTGTGGCAAGTGTACAAGCTGTGATGATACAGTTTTGCATGGTTGTAGCCGCTCCCGTAATTTTTCCGGCTCCACCCGATGTACTAGTGCTACCATTATTGCAATTCTGAATGGTTAACCCATCAACCAATGTGGTTAGAACGGCATCACCTCCTGTTATAGCAATATACGTTTTTACACCCCCAACTGAACCATCCAGTGCCGTAATATTGCTGAAATCCCATTTATCAGTGCTGTTTTTAGCACGGTTAGCAACCGTCTCTCCAGCGGTTCCGGCAAAGCCTCCATAAATAGACACACCTGCTTTTAAGGTTACAGTACCAGTTAAATAATAAGTGCCGGCAGCAATCCACACCTGATCACCGGAAGCCAATTTTGTTCCGGCAAATTGTGGCGTAGCCAAACTTTTGTCGGCAAACCATGCATTAAACGTAGCGGCTGATCCTTTATTAACCGTAGATAAATCTACAATTGTTCCAGTACTTGCATAACTTGCATCCCAGCTGGCAGTACCGTTTGTACCTAACTTAACGTAATAGATTGTTGCAGAAGCAACGGACATACTCCACAAAAGTGCAAAAAGAATTGTAACTTTTTTCATGATATAATAATTATTAGACATCTAATCCACTTAAGTGGAATAAGAATAAGTTATGGCAGCAAAAATAGAGGATATGAGATTATACGATGTGATTTAAAAATACATATTATGTACATTATCGTACAAAACTGACGATTGAAAGACTCTTTTTTTATGTTCAACCGTCTAATAATGAATACTAACTAAAATTTTGTACAATAAACAACAGTGATAGTATTACCAAAAAACCTCATTATACAATCAAAAAAAAGTGCCAGCCTTACAATGTAAAATTGTTTGAGGCTGACACCTAAAATGTCCGAAATCAGTGTTGTAATTACATCGCTTTGATGTTACTTTAGCGCAATAAAATTTCAACGATATTTTTAATGTATTACTGAATCTAAAACTACATTTCCACCGAAACAAGACCTCCCAAACCTACCCATTCGCCTTGCTGACCTTCGGAAACTACGGTTAGTGTTATAGTGGGAGTGCGACCTTTAGTCGCGCCCCCACTTGCTGGAGGAAAAGCTATGGTGACATCTTCCTTGGCAGTTGTGGTTTTGGTAAATACCAATTTATTATCCAACCACACTTCGGCTTTTCCGGCAATTGCTTTTAAAACGATACTTCCGCCGTTTATCTGTTGCGAAGCGTAAGGTTTAAAGCTAGTTTTAAAAACCAGATAACCCGACTCCGACAATTTATTGGTTTGACCCGCTTTCATGTTTACCCAGGTATTCATGTCAAAATCAGCAATTTCCTGTGTAGCGTCGGGTTTGCTGTTATACACCGGAGAAACGCGCCATTTGTAGAGGGTCAGTTTTGGATGGGCAACATCTACTGACGGGATTTGTGCCACTTCTTGTACCGGAATAGTGATTTGTGCCGATTTCAAACCTGCCGATTTGGCAACCAATGTAAGGCTGCCTTTACCGTCGAAACTGCTTTGCGCAATCACTTGTGCCAATCCATTGAATAACTTGCGCTCCGTGCCTTTTTCGGCTTCGTGGGAATTTGGATTACCATTGCCCAGCCCAATAATTGCTCCTGCACCGCTTATTTCGAACTCAACGCGAATATTGGCCGTAGGTACAGGTAGGCCTTTGTCATCCAGCGCCTGCACAGTAATTGGCATAGCATCATTGCCATCGCCCATCAAAGCTGCGCGGTCGGCAATCAATTGCAAACTAGCCGGTTGACCCGTAGTTTCTACTTTAAAGCGTGACACTTCTTTGCCGGTTTTATCATAACCAATGGCTTCAATTTTACCGGGCTGGTAAGGCACTTTCCAATCCACCATTTCGTATTTGTCCACCGCTTTTTCTTCCACCAATTTCCCGTTTACCAGCAATTTTACTTTTGCAGCATTGGTCAAAGCCATTATTTTGATAGGTTTACCAATACTATCGGCAGGCCAGTTCCAATGCGGAATAATTTGTAACACAGGTTTTTCCAACCATTGCGCCTGATGAATGTAAAAAGCCGCTTTGGGGAAACCGCATTGATCCATAATGCCAAAACTTGCTCCGGCAGCCGGCCAACTGTAAGGCTGTGGCTCACCGCGGTAATCGAAACCTGTCCAGACAAAACATCCTGCCAGAAAGGGACGTTCGTTTACTAATTTCCAACCGTTGCGCTGATTGGTGCCCCAGTTTGCCCATTGGGTGTCATACGAATCGTGCAAACACAGTTTTTTGTTGGTCACATATTCGCCGCGTACCATTAATGCCGATGCATCTTCGGAGCTGGTAATGGGCGTATTGGGATAAGTTTCGTGAATTTTATCGTAATTGCGCGATTGATAATTCATGCCAATCACATCCACGGCATGCGCCACATTTTTGGGTGACGAGAGTCCACCACTTGCCGCTGCAGTTACCGGACGGGTGGTATCCAAGGTTTTTACATGCGCACTCATGCGGCGCACCAGCTCGTAGCCATTTTCGGTTCCCTGCATTGGTTCTTCGTTAAATACCGACCAGAGTATTACGCTCGGGTGGTTGCGGTCACGACGAATCAACCACTCTAATTGGGTCACATATTGATCGGAAACATTGAAGTTTCGGTTTTCGTCCATCACCAAAATACCCAATCGGTCGCAAGCATCCAAAAACTCTGCCGCAGGCGGATTGTGTGCGCAACGGTAGGCATTGGCTCCCATTTCTTTCAGCTTGCGCAAGCGGAAATCCCATAGGGCATCGGGCACAGCCACACCTACGCCGGCATGATCTTGATGGTTGCAAACGCCTTTCAGTTTCATCGATTTTCCGTTCAAAAAGAAACCTTCGTTGGCAGTAAAAAGAATGGTGCGAAATCCGCAAGTGGTTACAACTGAATCAATCACGTTGCCCTTTTCGCGAAGTACCGTTTTTACGGTGTACAAAGTGGGTTGCTCACACGACCACAGCTCGGGATTGGTAACCGGTATAGTCAGTTTTGCAACGGTTTCGCCCAGCGTAGCCACTGTGGCTGAAGCATTTCCCGTAAAAATTTGCTTCCCCTTTTTATCAATAAGAGTGGACTCAACACTTATATCAACTGCTGTTTTACCAGAATTTTCGATGGTTGCCTCCACCGGAATAGTCCAGTTGCCCGAAGCATCTTTGATGGGTTGCGCAAAAACGCCATCTGTAGTAATATTCGTTGCCGAACGTTTTACCAACCAAGTGTGTCGGTAAAGCCCGGAGCCTTCGTACCACCAACCTTCTTGTTGCACCGCATCTACGCGTACGGCAATGTTATTCAGTTCATCACCGTAATAAGCGTAAGGCGTTACGTCGATATAAATAGAGTTATAACCGCAAAAATTGCGTGCCACCACCGTTCCATTAAACCAAATAGTGCAGTGTGTGGCAACTCCATCAAATTGTATCTCAATGTGTTTGCCTTTGTCGTCGGGCGAGAGTTTGAAATTGCGGCGATACCATCCAAAACCACGCTTGCGATAGCCCTGCGATAGGTTTTCGGTAATGTCGTAAGGCATTTCCACCGACCAATCGTGCGGTAGATTTACGATGCGCCAATCAGTATCATCGAATTCCGGTGCAGCTGCGCCCCACGATTTTCCAGCTTTGGCATTTCCGTAGGACATACCGTGACCAGTAATAATTGGAAAAGCAATATCGCCGGGAAAGAAACGCCAGCCTTTGTCTAAAGAAAGGCGTTGTCGAGTGTTTTGTGACTGTATTTCTCCTGTCAAAAAGAAACAAAATGCTATTGGTAGCAGAATAATCAAGAATCTTTTCATTTATAATCTGTTGACGAATTAATTCAAATACACTCTATTATTCTTAAGATTGTATTGTTTGAGTTTTTCAGCAGACTAAATAAATTCAAGAGTATTGATTTTAGTGTTGCTGTGTACGTTTTTATGTATCTATGCGGGAACTTAGTGTTTTTGCAATTGTTTGATTTCTTTTTAGTAGAATAGAATTTAGCATTGAAGTAACTGAATCATCCTAATTATTCAGGGTAAAACTGATCCTTTGTAAGTTGTTGACCTATTTTGACACCATAAGCATTTTGATCTTTCAACTGAGTATTTACTGCTGATATTACAGGTGTTACAATTCTTCCCTTTTCCATTAAGAGCACTTCATCCCCTTTTTTAAGAGTAATGGAGAATTCACCAGTTGCCATTTTCTTAATTATCACTTTCTTATTTCCTACAACTATTGCCTTTTCCCAATCAGGAACTTTTACAATACATGGCTCACCGGCAAGGCTTTTTATCTGCACCCATTGCGTTCTCCCATTTTGTCGGACAGCACTCACTAAAAAACCACCTTGTGCCCTCAGTTCGTTGAAAGTAGCTTCTTTCCAACTATGGGGCAATGCTGGAAACACGCGTATTTTATTTCCCCAGCTTTGCAGCAAGAAGTCAATCACTCCTGCAGCACCACTCAATGGCGTTTCAATTACCGGATTTTTGCCACCTGCTTCCACATAAAAAGTATTGGTCAGAATTCTTGATTTATGAAGACTGTCGCCCAGAAATTGATGCATAACATCTAGTGCTTCATTACCCATTCCAAGACTGGTATAAAGCAATGATGCACCTGTAAATGAATATCCTGCCAACGCTTTACCTTTATCAATTTGATGCCAGTGTTTAACTGATTTTACAACCAGTTCTTTATCTTCTTTGTTATCCGGATTCAATTGAAACAATGGATACAATGCCAGCAAATGAGAAAAATGTCTGTGCGACATTTCAACACCTTGATTGCTGCCTATCATCAATCCATTTTCGTTGACCGGATACGGAATTAAATCTTTCAAGGTCTGCTTCCACTTGGCAGCATCCGGATGATTCAATTTTGTTTTGTTGTTCACGTCAATTAATGTATTGAGTAACCATCGTAACAAGGAAAGATTATATGTTGTATTTGGGAAAAGCGTAAAATCCTTGTACTCGGGCGATCCTAAAGGCTTCAGTTCCAATTTACCGTCACTGTTTTTTATTAGTTTGGTATCATACACATTTGCAATTTCAACTGCTTTTGGCAACCATTTTTCTTTCAGTGCCTGCCAATCGCCAGCGTAGGTATATTGCCACCAATAATTGTGCATAGCCCATGCAAAATCACCCAACTGTTTTTCTTTGAACCTATTGAGTAAAGTCCCGAAATTTTCATCAACAATGCTAATATAATTTTCACCCAGTTCTAAATGATTGCTGGCGTAAACCGGCCAATAAGTTAGCTGTATATTCAGATTCCACCAATGGGCTGTCCAACTACTAGTACGGAAATAGGGACCAAACAAATCTACTGCCGGCGATTCCGGCCTTGAACAAGTAGCCATTTTATACAATTGAATCCAGTAGAAAGATTCCATTTTGGCATCCGGAATAGAAAGAAAAGACTTTTTGTAAAAATTGTGCCACCAATCGGCATTTGCTAATTGCACATCTTCCAATGGCTGGTTTATTACTTCATCAATGTATTGTTTTCCTTTAATTCCGGATTGATGGGCAGCAGGTATTTCATTGGCAATGGTCATATAAAGCACTGATTCATTGGGCTTAACATCCACATTCTCTTTCCATACGGTTGCATAATCGCCGCCGGCACTTAAAGACTGTTCACAATAAGAATATCCATCTATGGAAAATAAAACAGGAAGTGGATTTTTGATGTATTTAGTTGAGTCCGATTTGGATGTAAGGAATCTTGAAGGAAAAGCTCTTCCTGGCTTAAATTTCCAATCATAAGATTTGTGGTTATCGAAAGTTTTTTCAGTCGATTTGACTTCAACAATGTTCACATTGTTATTGTACGGACAATAACATTTCAGGTCAACAGTACCGGAATCAGTGATAAAATGAGCGAAAATCTGTGCATTCCAAATATCCTGCCTCAAGGTTCCTGAAATTATTTTCCCTGTGGGTTTCAGTCTCATTTTACCAACATCTAAGCGGGTGAAATCATAAAAACCACTTGCTCCTAAAACCCCTATGGATGATTTTTTATCGGGTGCTTTGCGATGCTCTGTCACATCGGAGCGACCTATATGAAATTCAATGGAATTGCTTTTGTTGTCCACATAAATCATCATTCCAATTGTTCCATTCCCAACAAAAGCTCCTTCATTCCATTGCAAAGGCATTACCTCCCATACCAAATCGTGTTTTTGCATGTAGGATGGCCAATCTATTTTACTGACTGGCTGACTTTTTAGGCTTTGAAATAGAAAACAAAAAAAGATGAATATCAGAACATTTGAGAATTTCATTAGCGAGTTTTTTATTTTTTTAATTGGAATCTTCAATTCTATTATTTACAACTAAAATGCCATTTATTTATGAAATCAATAGGTTATAAGAAAAACAGGGTTGCTGAGTAGTCAGACCTCTTGTGTTACAATAGCTATAACATTCATTTAAACATTCAAACGGATTACTTCGAATAATTATTTCACCTTGATTATGAAATTAGCTTGGGTATGTTGGGTATCCATATAATTCGCGTTGGTAGCTGAAAAGGTGGCATAATATACACCTATATTGCTGTAGGAATAGGTATAGCTTTTAACATCCACCGTTATGTTTTTCACCAATGCTCCTGTGGGAATAAGATCTGTTGGTAGAGGATTTAATAATATAGGAGTACTTATCAGGTAATCCTCGTTTAGCCCAGATCTCGACATAGATGAGCTTATAAACATACTTACCGGATTACTTTTCGACCAAACACCCGCACCTGAAATTGAATAGGCTGAAATTGAATTCAACAGGTCAATTTGCTTGAATCCAAGTGAAGCGGCTAATACTTCAACAGCTGCTTTACTTTTTTGATATTTCACGAATTTCAAATTGGCAATGGTCCATTTGGGTTGAACTGTGTCATTTAGAGTAGTTTTGTACCCGAATTTTAAACAGATATTTTTACTGAGTAATGACATTGCATTCAACTTGACAGATTTTTTAGTGCCGATAGTAATTGGAAAATCACACTGTGCCGTTAAGTCAGTCCAATTATAGTCTTTTGTATTACGTATATTGGCAGAATCATTAGAAAAAGCAGGTGCTGAAGAAATACCGAGTAGCCCCGGGAAATTATCCGAAACTGTCAATGATAAAGTGTTGGCAACATATTTGCTATCAATAGTACCTGTTGTAACACTTGGTGTTACGTCAAATTTAAGGAAACAAGAGTCATACTGACTAGCAGGGATGATGGTGGTATTGTAATAAAAATACTCTTTGCCTGGTTCTCCGCTAAAGTAAGAGATAAACTGCGCATTACCGCTAAAATTAAAAGAAATAGGAATGCCTTTTTTTACAAAAATAGTATCTTTCTTGATAGAATCAATGGTTGTAGGAACAACCTGTGCATCAAAAACCATTTTCTCGGTTAGGACATTGTCGCAGGAGCTGAAAAGCAGCACCAAAAGCGACAAGCATATTATAAAATTGAACGTTTTCATTGTAGTATTTTTGTTTTTATACATATTGATAAAGTGCTGAACAATATATTGCTGCAGTCAATTACCATCCCGGATTATTGTAATAAATCAGTTTATTTACACTCATTTCGTACGACGGGATAGGAAGATAATAATAGCTTACTGGAACTTTAAAATAATCAGAGGCAAACCCCATAGTTGAAGGCCAGCGTGTTCCTAAATTATTCGTCATTTCTGTACCCACTGCTTTCATCGTTTCAGGATAACCACCCCAACGTATTAAATCGAACCGACGGGTAGCTTCGAAACAAAGCTCCATAGCTCTTTCCTTCTTGATGGCATCGCGAAACTGATCTTTCGTTAGACCCGACAAAGTGTTTATTTTTGCGCGGCTACGTACTTTATTCACACATTCGTAAGCTAGAGTGGTTGGAGCAGCATTAATCTCATTTTCAGCTTCGGATATCATCAACAACACATCAGAATAACGTAATAATGGGAAGTTAATAGGAGTATAGTTTTTATCCTTTGGCAATACCTGTTCGTATTCTCTGCGGTATTTTGCCATACAGCGTGCCGTATTCAGTGTATCGGTTACCGTTCCTACCGAGTATATATATCCGTTGGCATCGGTATAAGTCTTTCCCGGCAATAATAATGTGGACAGACTAGCAGGTATTTTTCCATAAAAATACTTTCGCCCAGTTACTTTTGTAGTGGCTGCCGATCCTGTGTAAGTATAAGTAAATGGTGTAATATTCCAGTTTCCACGGGCCGAATCAGCTTCCGATTTATATATATCAAAGAGTTTAAGTGTGCAGTAGTAATAGCCATAACTATAACCCGGATTGGCCAAACCGGTTTTGTCGGCATCGGGTGCAGCACTTGACTTTAAATCAGCGCCACCATAACCGTAAGTATTACCAATTCTACCTGCTGCTAATATAGATGTGGTTCTGTTTCCAGCAATTTCCACTTCCCATATACTTTCCTTCACTCCGGTACTGTTGTATTTGTCGGAGGATAAATCAATAAACACCTGACTATAGGGAGTTACCAAGTCGTGTAAATTGCTTGTTTTTACTTTCAAAGCCCAGTCTCGGGCATGTGTAAAGTAAGCCGTTATGGAATCTACGCTATTGGTAATTGGATTGCCCACTGCTGCATCGCGATAATTTTCGCCGGCACGGAATAGATATACACGGGCTAATAATCCCCGAACTGCCGATTGATTCAAATGTCCCGGGTTTACGGTTACGGCAGATGGAAGATAAGGCTCTGCGGCTATCATTTCTGATGTGATAAAATCATAAATCTGTTGTTTGGGTGTTCGGGCAAGCAAGAGATTATTTATGTCCGTTGGCGTCTGTGTTCTTAGAGGTACATCACCAAAGTTTTGAATAAGTGTAAAATAATAGAAAGCTCTCAGAATGCGGGCTTCCGAACGATATTGTTCTCGGGCAGCCGAATCTGTTGAAGCCGGTATGGCACGGTCAATGTTTTCTAATAACATATTGGCTCTGTTAATGCCATCGTACAACGTACGCCAAAGGGACTTCAGGCTCGGATCAGAAATACTTGTAGACACACAAGCAACTGACATTGCAGGTGCCGCACGATTATAATATCCCAAGTCATCCGCTGTAATTTTCGTTAAATAGGCATCCCCGTAAAAACTTTCAGTCATTAATGGGGAATACACCGAAATCAGAAATGATTGTACCTGGCTTTTGTCGTGGAAATAGTTATCCTTCGTAATTGTTGTAGGCGTAGTATTCAGGAAATCGCTGCATGAACTCAAACATAACACAAGTTGTAACGAAAGTAATATCTTTATAAAGTTCAGTTGCCATTTTCCTGAAAGTGGGGATTGAATACTACGTGAATTTATTATATGGGTCATCATAGGATTGTTAATTTTTAATTATTAATTTTTAATTGTCAAAAGCTGACACTTACACCACCATTCATAGATAATGCACGTGGATAAGATGAAGAATCATAGCCGGGAGTCAATGCCGAATTCTGAATAGAAACCTCAGGATCATACCCGCCTTTATACCCCGTCAATAACCAGATGTCATTTGCATTGACAAATAAACGCACCTTGCTTAATTTCAGGATTTTAACTATTTTGCTACTTAAATTATAGCTGAGGGTGATATTTTTCAATCTCAGAAAAGAACCATCTTGTATTATCCGATTTGAAGGTACATTTAATGACGCTTTGAAATATGTGAACTTAGGAAAAAAATCCTTTTGATTAACGCTTTGAAAAAAATCAGGTCTATAAGCTACAGGAATATCACTATCAGGGTTTTCGGGTGACCAGTGATCCTGAAAAGTTGTAAATAGATTAGTCAACGTACGACCGTTAAAGGTTTGATAATTTGACAAGTTTCCACTCATTATGTCATTACCATAAGACCATTGAAAGAATATACTTAAATTAAATCCTTTGTAGGTAAAATCATTGATAAAACCTCCGAAATGAATTGGAGTACCCCTGCCAATAACAGTCTGGTCGTTCGAATCAATTTGCCCATCACCGTTCAGGTCACGGTATTTTGGAAAACCCGGCTGAGCGGTAGTTTCTCCCGTAAAGGTCGGAACATCTGGCTTAATGGTATAGGTTCTGTTTAACTCATCGTAATTAAAATCCTTGTATTTATAGGTTCCTTCATAAACATAACCATACATCAAGCCTAAAGGATATCCTATCTGTGTATAATAGTTAGGCAAAGTCATGGTGGAAGATAGCAGGGAAATTTGATTCTCTGTTAATGAAACAACTTTGTTCTGATTGAAGGATATATTGAAACTAGTGGACCATGTGAAGTCTTTGGTTTTTATATTTATTGTCTTCAAGGTGATTTCAATACCCCGATTTTCCGTTTTTCCAATGTTTTTGTATCCACTAGTATAACCCGAGCTATAGGGTAAATTGGCATTCAGCAATAAATCATCCGTGCTTTTTTTGTAAACGTCCAAGGTTAGGAAAAGACGTTGATTCAAAAAAGAAATATCGGTACCTGCATTCCACTGCGATGTTGACTCCCAACGTAAATTTGGATTTCCTAAAGTGCTTGGAATAAAACCAACTGAAGTTAGCGAATTATCAAAAGGGTAAACACCTGAAGAATTTAATTTCGTTAGTTTGGCATAAGTATCAAAGTCGCCCACTCGGTTATTACCCGTTACCCCCCAGCTTAGGCGGAACTTTCCTGAGCTGAAAATGTTGGAGATGGGTTTCATAAAATGTTCTTCGGTGAAATTCCAGGCAAGCGAACCCGAAGGAAAATAACCAAACTGGTTGTCGCCTTTAAAACGGGAAGAACCATCGGCACGAAACGAAGCCGTGGCATAATACCTATTTTTGTAATTGTAATTCACACGACCCAAATACGACATCATTGTCCAGCGTGAAGCACTGGAAGTCATTGTAAATGGTGTGCCGGTACCCATTCCAGCCATTACTAAAGTTTCACTTTCCGATGGTATTTGAATGGTTTGAGATAAATAAGCCACATTATCGGATGCTTGCATTGTATAACCAACCAAAGCATTGATATTATGTGTTTTATCGAACGACTTGGTATATGTTAATGTATTTTCGTTCAACCAGGTTTGACGGGAAGAAGTGTTTTCTGTGGCATTCACGCGGTTGGCAGTGGTTTTGTTTCCGGCACGCGTATTAGAATTGTTATAAGTCTCATCCAATAAATCTTCGTTGGTAAAACCTACTGAAGCTTTTAACAGCAGCCCCTTCGTAAATTCATATTGCAAATAACCGTTGGTTTGCAATGCACTGCGACTAGTTTTTTTAAATTCATTTTGCAAGCTAAGTAATGGATTTACCCGATAGTCAGAAATCATGCTTTCATCAAAGATATCATTCAAAAAGGCATCATTCGATTGATTAGGATAAACAGCGGGACGGTAACCCCATACATTAGAGAAAAGAGTGCCGGCAGCTGTCGAGCCAAACTGTATGCCCCTGGAGTAATTTGCGCCCAGGTAAATGGTCAGATCTTTCTTTTTAATCGTGTTGGATATTTTACCCTGCATACGGTTATAATTCGTATTTTTTATTATTCCGTCCTGATTGAAATACGAAAGGGATGCTGTATAACGGGAGTCTTCTTTACCACCTGATATCATCAGGGAGTGATTTTGAATTGGTGCATCTCTAAATACCATTTTCTCCCAATTGATACTAGGCATATTTTCATAATCGGCCAAGGTCCATTTTTTGCCGTTTGCATCTGTTGAAAAGTAGGGTGAAGGTGCTGATGCGTAGTAAACATCTTGCTGTAATTTCACAAATTCGTATGTACTAAGAACAGGCATCTGTTTGGGTGTTCGCTGAATACCAAACGAACCATCGTAGGTAATTACGGGAGCACCCACCTGTCCTTTTTTAGTAGTAATTATTATCACACCATTGGAACCACGGGCACCATAAATGGCTGTTGCAGAAGCATCTTTCAACACTTCCATCGATTCTATGTCTCTGGGGTTCACTGTTGAAGCCGTGCCATCTTCCATCGGAAATCCATCAATGACATACAAGGGTGCATTGGAACCGGTTATGGAGTTGGTGCCACGTATCACGATGTTCATTTCTTCGCCTGGTGTCCCTTGATTGGAGCTTGCCAGCACGCCGGCTACTCTACCAGCGAGGGCCTGATCCACATTCGAGACATTCATCTTCAACATGTTGTCCAAGTCAGCTTTACCTACCGAACCGGTTAGGTCTCGTTTCTTAATTTCCTGATACCCCACCACCACTACCTCGTCAAGGTCTTTGGAGTTTGAATTCATAATTACGGTCAGTTTGTTCTGCACACCTACTTTCACTTCCTGCGATTCATAACCAATGTAGCTGAAAGCAAGTACAGAGTATGTACCCGGAACCGATAAGCCAAATTTACCGTTAATGTCAGTAATCGTTCCTTTTGCAGTTCCTTTAATTTTTACACTCACACCAATCAAAGCTTCTCCGCTCGCATCGGTCACAGTACCCATTACAGTTGTTTCAGCATTTGCAAATACTATTCCTACAAATAGCAGTGCAACGACATTTAATAATTTCTTTAATTTCATCATTGTTCAAATAATTAGATTTATTCTGCTGCAAAAATAGTGTTGTTTTTCAGAATAGATGTGATACAATAATACAGTATTTGTACTTAATAGTTCAAATTATTGTTCTGTTAAGTTTTTTAAGTTAGCAAGTTATTAAGTTATTGGCTGATTAAAAAAAAACATACAAGTCAGATTACCATTTTAAAACACTTATAACTAAACAAAAACATTAAAATAAATGCGAAACCTTATATAAGTTTCGCATCTATTCATTGACATTCAATCCTTTTAGTTATTCAATGGTATTGTCTTCTTGCTCCTCTGTTTCATCATAAGTTAGTCCTTTTCGGTACGATAATGGACTAACATGATATTGACTTTTGAAACATTTGCTAAAGTATCGTGACGAATTAAAACCCAATTGCTCCGAAATTTCGGTGATATTCATTTCGGGGTGGTTCAAAATCATGACGGCTGCTTTTTTTAATCGGATATTGATAACAAAATCATTGGGTGTTTGACCGGTTAATCCTTTTATTTTGGCAAACAAATTAGTCCGCGACATACCCATTTCACTGGCAAATGTATTAATATTGAATTCAGTATCATTAATATACTTTTCAATAATCACCAACATTTTATCCAACAATGCTTTGTCCAGATTATTTGTAGCTAACATTTGTGGCGAAACTTGTGGTTGTCTACTGAATTTTTCAAGCAACATAATCCGGTTGTTCACCAAATTATTGCAGCGCGATACCAAAAGGCTTGTACTAAAAGGCTTTGTAATATAGTCATCGGCACCAATGCGTAACCCTTCCAGGTTGTGTTCCAAGGCAGTTCGGGCAGTGAGTAGCACCACTGGAATGTGACAAGTCTCAATGTCGTTTTTTATCAGTTTGCAAAGTTCAGTTCCTGACATTTTAGGCATCAATACATCGCTGAGCACGATATTGGGTGCTTCGGTTTTCACTTTCTGCCAGCCTTCTTCACCATCATTGGCAGTAAGTACTTCAAATAGATTTTCAAATATACTAACGAGCATTTCCCGTAACGAGTCATTGTCTTCCACTATCAACATCTTGGTGGATTTATTTTTAGCAATGCCCTCAATGTTTTTTGGTTCAAAATATAATAAATCGGTTTCTAATTTATTGTTTTCTACTGGTTGGTTAATGGGTTCTTGCACCGTGGTTATCTCATCACCATGAAAATGCTTGTTCCCCAATTTTAGTTGCACTGTAAATGTAGTACCAATGTTTGGCTCACTTTTCACGCTAATGTTACCATGATGTAAATCTACAATTCCTTTTGTCAACGCCAAACCGATACCCGTTCCTAAGTTAGAAACTGTATCTTCCTGTTCTGCCTGATAAAAACGGTCAAAAATATTATTAATGGCTTCTGGCAAAATACCACTGCCATTGTCATTCACCTCAAAAACAGCATTGTTGCCCACTTCTTTTACCGATATTGTAATGGAATTGCTTTCCTTAATATGTTTAAATGCATTGGACAACAAGTTATTGATCACTTTTTGCAACTGCCTTGAGTCGTACCAAACATACAAGGATTCTATTTCTTTATTGAACACAAAACTAACTTTTCGGGCGTTGGCATATTCTTCAAACAATAAAAAGTTTTCGTAGAGGAAGTCTACAATATTATGCTCCCTGACACTTATTTTCATGTGTCCTTGTTCTTGTTTTCTGAAGTCGAGCAACTCTGTAATCAATTCACGTAGTTGAAGTCCATTTTTATATACACCCAAAATCAAATTGTAAGCATTTGGCGTAAATGATTGATTTTGAAGTAACATTTCTATTTTTCCAATTATTAGCGTCAATGGTGTATGGAACTCATGCGATATATTTGTGAAGAATCGTAATTTAGCATGATTGAGCATTTCCACATCCTGAATGTGTTTTTGTTCATATTTCAAGGATGCTTCCAGCTTGATTTTACTATTATTGGCACGAAGAAAATAATTGATTATAAATCCTATCAATATGAAATAGAATAAGTAAGCCAATGTAGAACGATAAAAAGGCGGTAATATCTCAATCTGCAACCTGCTTTCGGGGCATGTCATTTCTTTCGATTCATCCGCTTTTATTACAAGCGTATATTTACCAGAACTCAAGTTAGTGTAAGTGATGGTGTGTTGGTCGCGCGAGTTGTTCCAAGTATCCGAAAACCCCTCAAGTTTGTAAACGATTTCACTTCTATTGGCAGCAATATTATTAGAAGTGGCAAATTCGACACTAAAAACATTGTATTTACTAGGTAACACAATTTTGGAAGTGGCATACAAAGCCTTTTCAAGAATGCCTGTTTCGTCATTTACTTTCACTTCCCTGTCATTAACCAATAGGCGTGACGGATAAATTGAATAGGACTTCATCTGCTTAAACAAATCCTTTTCTTTAAAAGATACAAGCCCATGAATACCACCTAAATAGATACTTCCAGACCGAGATTTATAGAGTGAACTTGTAATAACCGCACTCAAAGGAAAGCCATTTTTTTTGTTGAAATTATAGAAACGCTTTTTTGCATAATCAAATCGTGCAAAGTCCTGATTGGTAATAACTAGCAAAACTCCCGGACTCGATTCGCATACCTGAAATATACAATTGCTTTTTAAATTACTATTTTGGTTATCAAAATGTTCAAAATCATCTGTTGCAGGGCGGTAAAGTTCTAGTCCGCTGCCCGAAGTGCAAAACCAAAGGTTATGTTTGCTGTCTTCAAATATGCTGTTGATATCGTTATAGCTAATGCTGCTTTCTACGGCTTGATTGTGTTTATAATTTTTAAGTTTTTGGGTCTCAAAATTGTACGAAAAAGTCCCTTCGCCTTCTACGGTTAACCACAATAACCCATTGTGATCAAATAATAAATCCGAAACGATTCTAATAACTTGCCCTCCTTTGATATTTTTGAATAGTTGTTGGCACTGTCCTGTCGTTGGATTGAACATACATACACCATTTTCAGTAGCAATAATCAACTTGTTTTTGTAGGGCACAATATCCCGTACAATACTATTGGGCAATGTGTTGGGATTGTTTTTTATATAGGAAAAATGTGTAAATTTATTTGTTTTTATATCCAACCTATCCAATCCACTCAAATGCAGACCTATCCACATAATTTCTGCCTGAGCGTCATAATAAAGTGCTTTTACATTATTACCTGTTATACTGTTATTACCAATGTCATGTTTATACCATTTGAATGTGCCTTTTCTTGGATTATACATATTTAGACCTCCACCTTCGGTAGCTATCCACAAATTATTATACTTATCTTCAATCATCTTGCCCACCACAGGAAAACTTAAACCCTGACTTTCCACTTCCGAAGGTTTATAGAATGTATATATCTCATATTCTGGATTAAAGTAATTTATTCCGCCAAAAAAAGTACCCAACCAAATACTGCCTTGATGGTCTTTTATAACTGAAAAGATGGAAGAATGAGTTAGTCCATCTGGATTTGAATTGGCTTTATAGTTAATAAAAGTTCCTGTACTTCGTTCAAATTTATTTAATCCATTAAAGGTAGAAATCCAGATATTTCCTTGCCTATCTTCACAACAATCGCGCACAATATCAGAAGATAAACTTTGTGGATTTCTGGGTGTGTTTCTATAATTAAGAATGGTTTTGCCATCAATCTGAAACAATCCATTTCCATCGCTGCATATCCACATCAATCCTTTGGTATCTTGATAGATATTGCCAATGTTTGTATTTGGTAAAAATAAGGTTAGCACCTTATTTTTTAACCTAAAAAGCCCCATATTACTGGTACCTATCCAAAGTGAATTTTCAGATACAAAAATACAAGAAACCTTTGCTTGCTTGTTTGGCAATGAGAAATAAGGTTTAAAACCCACTTTTTCATCTTCTTTTATCAATATTCTATTGTTACGGGCAACAAATAGATGCTGGTTATAATAAATGGTGGAAACATCGCCCAATAGTAAGGTGGTAAATGTTTCAGTCCTAAAATCATACTCCATTACATCCATGCCACATTTCAAATAGATTTTCCCATTTTTATTTCCTACTATTTTATCTACTCTATTTGAAATAATGGTATTTGAAGAGTTTTTTTCGTGCTTGAAAAACTGAATGTTATTGCCGTTGTATAGATTGAGACCATCGCGCGTACCTGCCCATATAAAACCTCTTTCATCTTCATAAAGTGGTTTTACGGATATTTGGGACAAGCCCTCATCGGTTGTCAAATGGTTAAATCTAATACAATAAGTTTTTGTGTTGAAAAAGATAGCAAAAATGATTAGACCAAAATAATACTTTTTCATTTCCAAAATTTAACGTTATATTAATTATTAGCCAAAATGGAATTCCGATACAAAAATACTTTTTTTATTGAGACTTTAGCTATACATAAAACCATTATTGCCATTTAGTACAATTAAAACATTCATTTAGTACTATTTTTGAGTTTTTCTGTACTATTGTATCACCAAGAAAACTGAAGTTACATCTAATTTTGTAACCGATTTTAAATTCTCGGCATAGAATATTTTTTTGCTCAAACTCTTAAATGCAATATCATAGGATGCGATAATTTAATGACCTAATTATTGCATACAAAAAAATACATACTTTAGAATGAAAACATCAATTAAACTACTTGGACTACTCTTGTTTTCCGCCACCATCAGTTGCAGCACTCAAAAAGTGACTGACATTGATATTATTGCTGAGAATACAACCATTGCCGAAGGACAATACGAATTGCAAACTGGTATTGTCGAAAAATCAGCTAAAGTTTTAATCCCACGCACATTGGATGCCAATGGTGAAATGGTGTACGTGCCCATTCAAGATTGGACAAGCGGATTTTTTGCCGGCAATATCTGGTTTACCTATCAACTTAGCAACGATAAAAAATGGCTTCCGCTGGCCGAAAAATATACAGAACGACTTGATTCAGTAAAATACTTGACCGACCATCACGATGTGGGTTTTATGATTGGCAGCAGTTATCTGAATGGATACCGACAAACTGGCAACGAAAAATACAAAGAAGTAATCATTCAAACTGCAAAATCACTTTCAACCCGATTTAGACCGAATGCGGGCGTATTACAATCGTGGAATGTGGACAAAGACTGGCAAAGTAAAAGAGATTGGAAGTGCCCAGTCATCATTGATAACATGATGAATTTGGAATTGTTGTTTGAAGCTACAATCTTTTCCGGCGATTCGAGTTTTTATAAAATAGCTGTTAGTCATGCCAACAAAACGCTGGCAAATCATTTCCGTGACAACAATAGCAGCTATCAAGTAATTGATTATGATCCCGAAACTGGTGCCGTGAGAAAAAAAGAAACAGCGCAGGGCTTTGCCAATGAATCGTCGTGGGCACGCGGACAAGCTTGGGGTCTTTACGGCTATATTGTGTGTTATCGTTACACCAAAAATCCTAGCTACCTTGAGCAAGCCAAAAAGATTTACGACTATATATTTACTGAAAAAACACTTCCTAAGGACTTAATTCCTTACTGGGATTATAATGCACCGAATATACCTAACGAACCGCGCGATGTGTCGGCAGCTGCCATCACCGCATCAGCTTTATACGAAATGAGTACGTATTTACCCGATAACAAATACAAAATCACTGCCGATAAAATCATTGCAGTCTTAAGTACTCCCGCCTATAGGGCAGAAATTGGCACAAATGGCAATTTTATTCTCAAACACTCGGTGGGTAGTATTCCCCACAACATTGAAATAGATGTGCCACTTTGTTATGCCGACTATTATTTTCTGGAAGCATTGGTTAGGAAACGTGATGGGCTAAATATGAACTATTTGACACAGGTATCTAAAAAGTAGGGAATTCAAAAGAAATAAAAAGTAAACAAAGCCAATTATCAATTGTGATAGTTGGCTTTGTTGTTACAATTGTTTTGTGAAGAATTTCTATAAAAATAGATTTTGGAAAATATAGATACCGCATTTTTTTTAATCTACTTCCTCCAACTTTAATCCATTCATCAATAATAACAATGCCTTATTTTTATCAATCATCGTTTATAGGTTTGGTTTGAAAGATTTTAGAATTTCGGGAATGACCTCATCCTCGACCCCTCTAGACCTTACCCGTCCTTCGGAAACATTCTCCTGTATGAAAGGGGAAATGGTATTGGTGGTTTTTGAGAGTAAGATGAGTTCGGCTATAATATAATCGGCAATATCCAAGCCCTTTTCACGGTCAATGTCAGTGGCTTCAACTTCCAAAAGGTTAGATAATATTATATTACAATTATATTTTTTTTGTATTTCAGTTGCTTTCAAACTCCATTTCTCATAAGCTCCCAAATCGGGATACAACGTCACATCCCGTCCCATTAGAACCTGACATTTTTCAATTGACAGTCCATTGAGGTTCCCAGCTGCCAACCAAATTAAATCTGGAAATAAACTACTTGCAATAATGGCAGATTTTTCACTTTCAACAATGGCAACGGATTTCTCTGGATAAATTTTCAAAAGATGCTCTCCGAAAAAACATTGCTGTAAATTAAAGTCCTCAGGTAAAGCACCAGTTTTCTTTAATTTGTTGTGTACCCAATCAATCGCACCACTTTGATGTTTGATTCTTTTGCCAGTGGTAGGATTATACTGCATAATTTTGCCAGTGCGGACTTTTCCTATGATATCGATTTGCCAAAAGATTACTTCTTTGGATTTGGTTGCTCCCAAAGCATAGTTTTCTCCGGCTTGTTTCATTTGTTTGACTGTTAGGAACTCGCAAAGGAAGCGAATGAAGTTGGATTTGTAGGAGGCGGAATTTTGGACGTAGGAGAAAGGCACCTCACCCCCGACCCCTCTCCTTGAGGAGAGGGGAGTTTTTGAGATGAGGCAGACCCCACCCGACCTCCCCGAAAGTGAGGAGTAAGATAACGATGGATTATCAATGAAATATTGTTTTGGTGTATAATGATAACCGCATTTGCTTTCGCGGTTGCAAATGCCAACGGTGCGATGAATGGGTTCATGTGTGTCGCCATTCAAATACAGGGTGAAGCTGTGATTGGTTTCACATGCTGGGCAAGTGTGGCGAGTGGATTTTCCTTTGTATTTTTGAAGATAGTGCATAGATGGTAGATGGTAGTTTGTAGATGGTAAATAGTAGATAGTTGGTAGTTTGTAGAATGTAGTAAAAAAGAAGAAAATCAGTAACAGGTGGTAACATTGGTAACAGGTGTTACTAACTGTTACTATCAACTGTTTTTCTTGATTATCGTCTAGTTGCGGTAAAAAACTTCGGAAAGCCTTTACTGTAAGGGATTGCAGCGATATTTGACCGCAACCAAAATAAGTATTAGTGATTTCTGTTATTTTATTTTAGTTGCGGGGCATTTCTTCTGAAAGCTAGACTGCATAAGGGTTTCAGAAGACCGCAACCGCAACTCCGCAACCAAGGGTTGTTTTCAGTAAACAGTGAGCAATTATCAATATTATTCATTGCAGATTTTTGAAACATATTGCCGGGTGATTCCAATGGAATCGGCAAATGCCTGTTTGTTCTTGATGCCATATTCTTTTTGAATGGTTTTTATAGCTTCAGCGGAATTCATTTTTGATGGAATGTTGGTATTATCCACCAGGATTATTTTTGAATTGAAATACTCACAAAGCTTGATGGCATATTGAATTGCTTCTTTCGTTATCAATCCTTGTTGCCATTCCACATTGTCGTAAATTCCCCTTATGATTTGAACGATGAGTGCTAACCGCAACACCTGTATTTCCATTTTGGCATAAGTGGCCCTAACGAAATTGTTTGTACAGCTGTTTACCAATTCCGTGGTTTGGTTGGCATATTTTATAAACAATACTTTTGCATCCTCGGAAAGCATGAATGAATTTTCAAGCTTTGGCAAATAATAGCAATGCGTAATCAGTTTTTCGTACCGTTCAATAATGTTTCTGTCGGGAGTTCTTTCCGAATATTTCTGCTTCTTGACTTCTTTTGGATAGACGTACAAAAAACGGCTCGCAAAACCATTTTCTTTCAGGGTATTGCTGCTCAATGCAATGTTTAAAACTTCTGGCTGAATCGTTCCGCAAATGGTCAGAAATGGTTCTGGTATTTGCAGTGGTTCCTCACTTTTTCTGTTGATGCAGAATTGTGCATTGTTGAAGATGGATAAATACCTGCTAATTTCCCCGTTCTTGTTGTATCTTCCAAAGTCGGCAAACCAGCCAGACAGTTCATCACGATAGAGCGATATTGAACCGTTGTTCCGAAACATGGTCTGGTACAAACTCTCGGGAGTGAAATCATCTATCAGGCATTGCTTGAAGAATGGTTTTTCTGGTTCCTGGGTTTTGATTTGTTTTGCCTCGGTACATTCCACCTTCCAGCGACTCAACTCCAGCTGATATTCATCATAGCTGGTGTTGTCGAGTTTTTGTAATGGTCGGAAAGCTGCTGATACGGGTTCAGTCTTCCCTACTCCGGGAGGTGCCACCAGCATTACCCACAATTGACCGAAGTTCCTGTATTTACCGCTGTCAATCGTGATTTTTTTTCTTATTGAAGCACTGACCGCGCTTAATGCAGCCATGACCGGGAACTCAATGGGCACGCCATACACTTCTGAAATCTCAATAGCAAATTCAAGGATTACCTGTGGTAATCCATTTATTGGGAAAGCTGTATCATTGGCATTCGAATTCATGCTATTGGAATGAATTTCCGCTTTCAGTTTCTCAATAAAATTTGTACTTTTGTATTGTTCTGGATTCATTGCCTCTTCGAACTCTCCAAAGTTTGAAGGGGCGTTTTTTTTGTCTATCATTTTTTTCTCAGTTTGGTTATTGATTTATGATAGTTCTCATCCAACAACTTTTGAATGTCGGACATGCGGTAATAGATTTTACCGCTAATCTGGGAATAACTGATTAGTTCCTGGTCTCTCCATAGCTGTGCGGTACGAACACTGATGCTCATAAGGTTCATGAATTCTTCATTCGAGAAAAATGGATTATCGGGCAGCTTTCGAGTTTCGTTTAAACCACCTATCAGTTTATCCAATCGCTTCAGAAGTTCTTCGTGTTTTTCGTTTATTACCAACATAGCATCCAAGATTATTTCATCATCGCGCATTTTCTTGCGAATGTCGGCTTCAAATTTCTCGAAATGTTCCTTGAAGTTCATTTCTTGTTCCTCCCGTTAAAAAGTTGATTTTCCTTCAGTTCGATAAATTCTTCCACAGTTTGTATTCTGTTGGATAGAAGCCAGGATTCAATCTCGTTTTTCTTGAAAATGACCCTTGCATTTTTCTTGTAAAAAGGAATTGCTTTCTCGCAAATCATCTTGTTGATGGTGTTGACGGCATAACCAGTCAGTTGGCTACATTCTTTTTTTCCGAAAGTTTCAGGAAATGGCTCTTTTTGTGATTGGTTGTTTTGCTGCGGTTGAACCATTGTGACAATAAGTTCTTTGAACTGGCCAATGGTAAGTGCAGCCAAGGGAGTTTCGTTGGTTAGTTGAAATCTTGTTTCCATGATGATACTTTTTTGAGTTTTTTAGAACCCAATAGCTGCGCAGTCTATTGGGTTCTTGCCTGCAAAAGTATCATCTAAATACTAGCATATATCATCAAATCACGATTAATTTAGGGTCGTAGCACGACTCGTGGTAGGTCGTGGTGGGTCGTGATTGTGATGATAAAAGCCTCAAAATCGAGGCTTTAGGTGGGTCGTGGTTAGGGTCGTGAATTTTGTCACTTATTTTGCTTTGAAACAGTGATAATTTGTTCTATTTCTTTGTGCGTTTTGCTGGTTTCGTAAATTTTGCGGGTTGGTTTGACATAATCGAACCTGTCAAAAGCGACATTTATAGTGCTCGAAATGCTTTCACCGCATAAATGTTGAATAACATTTGATAACATGGTGGCTGAGCCATACCACTTTAAAGGCTCTGGGATAATTAGGTTCTTTTGGTTAAACCAAAAAAGCCAGACATCAGCATTTGGATTTCGAAGCCATTTCTTATTTGATAAGTATTGCATAACTTTTATCAGACAGTCGTCTAAATAAAGTGTGTTGAATTTAGGAGAAATATTAGGTTGTAAGTTGTCAATGTCACTCACTGGGAATTTATTATCATTTAAGGTGTACAAATTGCATTCTACCTTTTCAGCTAATTTAACTAGACAAATCTCGAAGCATAAGAATAATTCAATTAATCTCTCAATAAAATCAAAATGGTTGATTAATCGATTTGTCAAATCATAACTGACGTGATTCTTGCAATTTTCAATATCTAATGGAGAAATAATATTATCAAATTTGAACTTGACATTTAATACAAATACAAACAATTCTTTGTAATTAAGTTGACAGTTTGAATCACAAACACATTGATTATGAATACTATTTTTGTTTAAGTCACGTAAAATAATATTTGCGTAAGCAATTTTATCTGCTTTATTGTTTAGAAGAAATAAATTATTTTCAATTTCCGAAATAACCTGCTCAAAGAGTTCAATATATTCGCACAATGAGTTCTCCTCAACATGTTTTACGTATTTATTTACCCAGTAGAGTGTTTTAAATTCTAACCTGTTTTTGAGATTTAATGGCAATTCATTTCTTATAGCATTTTTGTGATTATAAAAACCATAAGAACGAATCTGATTATTGAAAATAGCCTGGTCAAGTAGATTTGTAGTTTTACAATATGAATTATGCCAGCAAAAATACAATGTTTCATTTAGTGAGTCAAAATAGTTTAAGTAAAGGTCTGTAAGTGTTCTATTAATCATTGATTGAGATTTTTTTATTTGGTTTTTAATACTAGGAAATTGTCTTGTAAACTGAAAAGGGCTGCAAATGTACAACAAATTTAAGTGGTTATTTAACATTTAACACATGTTTCTTTAATTTATTTTCACCTGATTTATTAAGCTGATTTATTTATTCAATAACTTTCAAGACATCAATAAGATGCATGTTTGTGTAAAAAAAGGTCATATTTTTTATTGAACCTAAAAAAGGGAGATTCTAAGACAAAAAAAAGGGTGCTCCATTTGGAACACCCTTTTGACTACACTTCTCGATTTTTTTAAACTAGAATGTGCTTTGAATTTTCAATGCATGACCTGCATTTAGCAAATAAAAATCGGTACCTGCTTTTTGGTAAAATTCAATACCAACCGAATTCAACACGGTTACGTCATCCGTCATTTCAGGTTCTCCCGGAAGAACACTGGTAATGATTGTCGAAACAGCAATCTCTGTTTTCAAATCCAGATAGCCTGAATAGGCAACGTTCGACATCTCGTTCAATCCTGTTTGGATGGGCTCATAAATACCCGTGGTAGCGTTAAACGCAAAATCCGAAATCACGGAAACGGCATTAATCAAACGGAAATGTGTTGCACCTGCTGGAGCAATCACTGATTTCAATGGATTAAATGCTGCCACCTGCATGGTTGAACTGTTGCGGGTTACATTGGGCGTCAACTCGAACGGAGCAATGAAGGAGCTATCAAAACTGAAATTCCTGTTGAAATTCAATCCCAGCAAATACTTGCTTTGGAGTGAAATCAAGATGGCCCGATATCCACGAGCTTCAGACTGATCCTCCAAATTGATTTTCTTCATAATTCCAGTGATGCGACCAGTCAACTGGGCATCACTCATTTGCTTCATAAGCATATTCAAACCAACACGGACAGAACGACCGGCATGGGCACACCCACCGAATTCGTTCATGTTCTCACGCGTTCTCACAAACCCTGGTGCATTTTTTATCTGCTCAGCAGTTGCACCACCATTTAGACCAGCAAAATGCCCGGTCATCCCTTTAATCTTGAAATGGCGAATATCGCCGATAGTACCTTTGTACTTTACATGCCCAAGCTGTCTAGCCATAGTTGTAATTTTTTAAAAAAGTTTATACTAATATTTTCTGTAAATTTACTATCCAACCCACTGTATTATAAATATATAAATAATGCTAAACAGTGCTTTTTGACGCTAAAGGACAAATAATCTCAGGCATTCGTATGGAAATGAAATCTATTTGAGAAGCAATGCCACGGTTTCAATAATTATCAATACTCCCGCAGCTTTTATTTTTACCCCATTCCACAAATCGTTTTTCTTGTTTTGAGTTTTGTAGTAGTCTATCGTTGAATCTTTACTTGTGATTAAATTCTGTTTGCTTTCAATAACCAAAACTTGAATTTCGGTCTTGTCATTCAATTCTTTTACCCCGTTGGAATAATTCTCTACTTGAGCATCTAGACTTGCTATAACGCTGTCTTTCTCGCTAATTTCAAGGTATAATCCTTGGGCAAGGTCTTCACATTTACTCATGCTCTTTTCACTCCCAAATCTAGCTTGTAGGCTATCGTTGACAGCATGCTGTTGATTGGCATCTGCTCTTTGATTATTTGTCTTAACTTTTTCGTTTTGCAGTTTGAGGTTTAGAGATGCAATAATGCTGTCTTTCTTGCAAAGTAATGCAACGGCATTAATCGTGTTTATGCTGTCGGCTTTTGACATGGCTTTATCTAATTGGACTACATTGTCATTCTGGTTGATTACTTCCTTATTTTCACACTTTTGAAATACAAATGCAAAGAAAATACTGAAGGCAATTATTATCAATGCGTACTTTTTAAAAAATTCAAATGTGTTTTTCATAGCTGTATGTATTTTCCGTTTTTATATTTCAATACATGGTTGCGGTTTCCTATCGCTTTGTAGCTTACGTGTACCCACTCGGGTTGTACATCGTTTCCCTTTTCCCATATCAATTGGTCGAAGTCAAAGTGGTCCCGGATAACACGAAACAGCCTTGCATTGTCGGAACACTTCATATCGGCTGCTTCACCTTTGGTGTGCTGGCTGATTGGCTTCATGGATCCACCAACAGCACGGTTTACCGCCAATGATCTGTAACCGGAAGTAATCTTTATCGGTTCTCCAATCGTTTCACGGACTGGATCCAACAGGTTTTTGACCATGGTGTTCAGGTTTTTACATGCATTAATGCCTGGAGTATTATCCATGTTCTCATGGGTAACGGTCAGTTCTTTCAACGTGAAGTATTTTCCTATCCTGCTCATGGTTGTTTCTTGTTGAAGAATTGGAGGATAAATGCACACACGCCACCGGCAATGGCTATGTACTTCAAATAGCTGGTCGGAATGGCTGTTTTAAACTCTTCTGGGAGTGCAGCGTAATAAAGTGGCAAAGATGCAAAGGCGCTGGAAATAATTTGAAGAAAACGAGCTAAAACGGGTGTTTCAGCTTTCCACCAAGTAGGCAGACTAAATAATACTTTTTTCATACTGTTGATTTTTTCTTGTAAAAATACAAGTTAATCAACTGTATAATAAATATATAAATAACGCTAATGAGTGCTTTTTGAAGTTAGAAAACTGTCAATGATTTAGGACGAATAAAAATGAGGAAGCTGTGAAGCTGAAAAAATTATTGATTGTGCATTAATCAATAAAAATAGAAATTAAAAGAATGTGGAGATAATTGAGAAGATATTTGTTTTATCTGATTTTATAAAATCAAGCTTTTATGTTTGTATTTATTTGTGTTTTTAATAAGTATTTGTTTTACCATTGTTTTACCCATTGAAATAAAAAAGGTTTACACTTTCGCATAAACCTTTGATATTCAATTGTCGGGATGACAAGATTCGAACTTGCGACCACTGGTCCCCCAGACCCCTAAATATTATATAATATTTTTTGGTAATTCATTGTATTTGAGTATATTTGTATCTGATTATCAACCTTTAATGCTTGATTGATTTAGCGATATTTGCGCTAAGTTTTACTCAAAAAGGTAGAAAAAAGGTAGAGAAAAAGGTAGAGAAACTTTTTAATACACAATACAATGGCAAAGTTCAAAATTTTCCTTCGCACATTTGATACTAGTAAAGACGGGACAAATCCAATTTGTTTACGCATTGCGAAAGACGGCCAAAAGAAGTTCATTGGATTAAATATGTCGGCAACTCCTGCACAATGGGATGAAACTTTCTGTCGCTACAAAAAGGACAAACGAATTAATCCGCTTCACGATAAGAACAATGCTTATTTGAACGAACAAGAAACCAAAGCTGAAAAGACCATTAAAGATTTTGAAGACAACAAAATCGACTGGACTCTCAACCAATTCGAAGAAGCATTTCTTAATCGTTCAAAGAAGGGCAAAGTTAAGACATTTTTCGAGAATGCCATTCAGACTTTGAGAGATACAGATCATATAGGAAATGCTGAATGTTATGAGCGTACATTGCATATGCTTGAACTCTTCGATAAAAATTTTCACAAAAAAATATTTTCTGAAATCGACATAAAATACGTCCGGGCATTTGATGTGTTTTTGCAGACACCACGCGAAACCACATACACCAGTAAAAAAGGAAATACCAGGATTGTTCAAAGAAAAGGCAATTCGAGTAATTCTCGAATGATACATTTTAGAACGTTACGGGCAATTCTCAATCAGGCAATCCAAGCCAAAGAAGCAAGTCTAACAACCTACCCATTTGGAAAAGGAGGTTTTGAAGTAGCCAGGTTAGCCGAAGAAACAGAGAAACGCTATTTACCTACTGAGTATCTTGTGAAAATAAAAAACACAACTTCTGATAATAAAGTTAATGAATATGCTCGTAAATTATTTCTTTTTTCTTACTTTTGTTATGGAATTAGCTTTGTAGATATGGCAAGCCTTACGCCCGACAATATCAAGAGGCTTGAGAGTGGTCTTTATATAGTTTATAAGCGGCATAAAACTAAGAACAGCAAAGGAGCCAAAGCAATCAATATCAAGCTAACAGAAGAGCTTCAGACACTGATTAACGACCTTTGTAATATGAGTAAGCCGGTTGACAATTATTTGCTACCTATTGTTTCAGTAGAAGGTCTCACTGGTGAGAAGCTATACAACCATTTAAAAACAAGATTGAAAAAATTCAATGGGTATCTGGATAATTTGGCAGTTGAGTTTGGCATTAATGATATTGACCTTACATCTTACGTTAGCCGGCATACCATGGCCATGAGTTTACAAAATAATGAGATTCCAAGAGAAGTAATTTCTCAGATTTTGGGACACAAAGACCTAAAAACAACAAATACCTATTTAGATAGCTTTAACAGCAATGTAATTGATGAAGCAGTAAAGGTTTTATAACATACTTAAAACAAGCAACTTAACCAAAAAGATTGATATGATGAATTTCATATCAATCTTCGTTTTTAATATAGTTCACCAGTTAAAGAAACAGAGATAACAAGAATTTGCGAAGATGATTCACCGGAAACTAACAAACCAATACCTTAAAAATTTCGATTCGCTATCAGAAGCAATATATTTATGCTGGTATAACTCATATTGCAATAAAACAAAACAAATTGATGAAGAAAGACTAAGAACCCAGATTCGATCCTATGGCTTCTACCCTATCAAAAATGAAATAAAAAAAGAATTACCATTAAGTTTTAGAGCAAAATTAAAATTCAAATCATTAACGTGGCTTAATGATTTTACAGATTCCATAGCTGAAGATTCCTTATGTGAATCTACAGAACTGTATCGGCGAACCATTATTGAAATTGAGAATAATCTACTCATACTCAAAAACAGAGAAGAAAGAATCGCTTACGCAAAAATGCTGATTCATTATCTTGACAAAAGCAACATTCATAATCATGAAATAGAAGAATCAAAGCTCAATTACAGATTAAAAGAACTGTTCAGATATGTTTTAGATCATAATTTTATAACAGAGGACAATGTTACATGTCGTGGTGAAGAATGCGAAAAAATCTATCCGATTTATGACCTATCAGTTCGTTTGATTAATCATTTTGATTTTGTAGAACGATTGATTAGTACATTCATCTTTTTCGATATAAGTCTGGAGTATCTGGCGAAACAAACCAATTGCAATTTATTTATTTTCAACGACAGTTATGAGATTGATAAAACAGATTCTGAAATCATTGTATTGCCTAAATTCTATACCACCCTCACTGATGAATGTCTGATAAAAATTATGCATCATTTATCAAACAAATCAAAACTCCTGAATCCAAACAGTGCTGTCTGGCTATTTTGGTTTGACCGGAAACCGCTTAAAACCCCTGAATTCCTGGATTGGAATGGTTCAACCACTTTACTGTCAAACGTAATCCAACATCTTTGTGGCGAATGCATTGCATGCACAGTCAAAACGGCTTTTAATACAACAGCTTTTGTAAAACCAACTAAAAACAAATATGAACAAAGCCGGATGTACAAAGAAATAGAACAAATTATTACCATCTCAATGAAAAAAAACAGCTAAAAGTCCGACCATGAGTCCGACCTAGTATGAGCCTCAATTTGAGGCTTTTTTTATTTCTATCCGACCCAGTCCGACCTACTCCGAAGTCGGACTCCGACCCTAAAATTCTCTTGATTTCATAGTATCCGCTTACATTTATGATGATACTTTTGTGACAACGAAAGCGATAGACTGCGCAGCTATTGGCTTCCAAAAAATCAAAAACACATACAATTATGGAGATAAAATTCCAACCAACAAACGAAACACCATTGGCAGCTTTGACCATTGGTCAGTTCAAAGAACTTATAGGTACAATAGTTCAACCGCAACCAATTATTCAAACAGAACAAGAATCGTTAACCAACACTTTAGACAAGAAAAAATGCAGTCTGCTGACCGGTTATTCGGTCAATACGATTAACAAGATGATTTGCGAAAAGAAAATTCCTTATTACAAGAAAAATGCCCGGGTAATTTTCAAGAAAGATGAAATTGAAACCTGGCTCCTATCCAACAGGATTCAAACTGTCGAAGAATTTATCGAGGAAAAAGAAAACCAATTATCAAATGGAAGGAGTAACCGATGAACTTCAAGGAACATTTCGAAAAGTTTGAAGCTGATATTCGCAAGAAAATGCTCGACGATGAATTATACCAAATGTATTTATATTATGACCCAAAAACTATCAGAAAAAATATAGCTA
>JBAXMR010000048.1:0-31199 GCA_037134195.1 Paludibacter sp.
TGCTGCTATTTTTATAATAATCAAGTAGTTATGCTACTTGCGAAAGTTGAGTTATTTATTATATAAAATGTAATTACAAAGCAACTTACGTGCTACTCCGGCAGTCGATTCATTCGATTGTAGGTTGTTGAAAATTTCAAGGGTGGAGAAAATAATCTTTCCTTTTCCACAGTGAATTACGCCTACCGCTGTTCCGAGTTTCTGAGGAAAGCAATGGTAATTACCCACCACCAGTTCTTCACCTTCGAGTTGTAAACCAATGCGTTCATTTCCGTTTTTTACTACTGCTTCGTAAGGCCAACTCATGCCGCAGTTTAACGGCAAATCCTTGAATAGCGGATGCTCTTTCACAAAGTGCGTTCCGCCTAACCAGTTTCCACCCACAGCAAATTTATTGCTATACTTCACGTTCGTGTTTTTCATTATCAAATCCATCCATGAATCAGCATTTTCAATAATAACCAGCGTGGTGCCATCGTTTTTCACCCGATCAATCAATTTCTGAGCATCAAAAGCGTTCGGATCGGGAATAGACCAGTAAAGTCGTGCCGCACCCGAATAACGTTTGTGTCGCAGTTCAGCTTTCAGCATCACCGGTTTGCCGGCTTCGAGGTTGACCGTAAGTTTACAATTTGATTCTGAAATATTTTTAGATTTTTTGCCATTAATTTCAAAGATTCCTTCGCCACCGTAGCCGTATTCCAGTTCAAAGGTGTAAGCACCTGTGTAGGGTGGTATAAGCTGACCTTCCCACCGAATACTGTAATTAAAGGTGGATGGAACAGCCGGATGCGGTGTTGCCCCTTCATTTACCGTCAGACTCACCATTGGCTCGGTTTGCTGCGCCACCTGTTTTTCAAAATCAGCACCCAGGAAATAGGTCACTTTCACTCCTTTGTTTTTTCCACTTGGGTCAAGCAATTGTTCCGTTGGTACAAATGTTTTGTCGCCTCCTTTGGGTGAGCGCGCCACCACCGCCCAATCCAGTTTGGGTAGCGCTTCTTTGTAAACCGACACATTCGCGGCTTTTTCATTTTTCAGAAAATTGAAAACAGTCGAACCGGACTCCCAAACGGTTCCTGCGCCGGGTAGTTTAGCCGATTTCCAATCGACACCCAATACCTCATCGCGACCATTGGCCAGTGTTTTACCGTCTTTATCCACCAATTTTGCTTCAACCGGATACATTCCACCTGTTGCCTGAACGGGTATTTCAACGCCTTTTGCTAACAATTCGCCATATACATCGCCACCGCTTACGGTTACCGGAATTTCTTTCGAGACAATCACTTTCCCTTCCGGACTCTTTACCGAAAGTTGAAGCGTTTTTTCGCCATTCACATTTTTCTCATTGACGATATAAAAATCAGCCACAAAACTTCCGGGAATTTCAACCACTTGTTTACGTGTTTTCACGGCAATGTAAAGTGCTTGATTGTAATAGGCCAAAATAGCCGGATCGGCTTTCGGGTTGCGGAAACAATCCACAATACCGGAGTGATTTTCGAGAATCTCCGACTCCCAACCGTTGACGGCATAACCATCGGCAATATTATTGATCCGTGCATTCTCAATTTTCCGTCCCTGATGTTCAAGCGAAATGGCTCCCATCGCCGATGTCAGCGCATCGAGTGTTGAGAAACTACTGCTTAGTTTTTTGTTGCTGAAATAATTCGCAAAATCGCTGTATTCTTCGTTATACAAAGCACCGTCCCAACCCACATTCGGCGATTTATCGAGGTCGAATTTGATTTTTTCAATGCGTGGCGGTGAAGATAAAGCTCCTTCCTCGCCCCAATAAACGATTTCCTTTTTGTTATCGGTTTTACTGTAATAATCATCCGGCGATTTATAATACGATTGCATCCAGGTGTGCGGACCTACGGCTCGGTGAAAATCGTACCAGCCATTCATGTATTGAAGACTGTCAAATGGGCGCATATTTAATTTTGCCTGATCATCAATATCCTTGCCCAGCGCCCAACCCGAAGTGCGGACAATGGTGCGGGAAGGATCGATGCGATGAGCATCGCGCATATTGTTTCTATACACCTGAAAGGTGGAATCGGGCACATCGCGCACCTCGTTTTGCATACAATACATGATCATGCTTGGGTGACTACGGTCGCGCTGAACCATACGCATCAGCCGTTCGTGCATCATAGCACGTGTTGAAGGAAACTGAGTTGCAGCAGCGTAATTTCCGGGTTCTTCATAGTAAAGTAAGCCCAGTTCGTCGGCTTTTTCCAGCACCAAAGGCTGACCGATGCATCGGTGAAAGTTAAGCATATTCAATCCGAGTTGTTTTGCCACGCGGATCTGTTTTTCGGCTAATTCAGATGTTGGAACATTGCCGGTTGTAGGCCAAAAACCCCAGCTAATGGCAGTTCGGAGTACAATGCGTTTTCCATTCAGACGGAACATGGCATCATTACCAATTCCCGACAATTCAAACCAACGAAAGCCAAAGGTTTTTGAGTCGGTGTCCGATATCTTCCCCTTTTCGTGCAACGAGGTTTCGCAAACATATAAATTCGGGTTCTCTACATCCCAAAGTTGCGCAGCCGGTGCCGAGATTTTTACCGGGACGAGGTTGTTGCCCGGTTTCAGCCTGACAGATTTTAGTTCGGTGCGAAAAACTTCGGTTGAAGGGTTTTTCTTCGCCACCACGCGAAGAATCAAATTACGGATGACTTCTTTTTTCAATGTGTTTTTTATCGTAATTTCCGCATTTACAGTGGTATAAACATGAGTATTCTGCACGTAAATATCATCAATGTAAACCGCATCGCAAACCAGCAGCTTAACCCGTCCGGTAATACCACCAAATCCCAGACTGCCCGCCACATCGCGTTTTCCCCATTTGTTGTTGCCATCTTTCCAGTCGTAATTTCCACCCGGATTGGTAATGCGAACCGCCAGTTGAGCAGTTTCACCGGGTTTCACTGCTTTGGTAATATCCACTTCGAAAGGCGTATTGCCAATAAAATCGTAACCCACTAATTGCTGATTGACGAAAATTTCGGAACGGTAACGTGTGGCTTCGAAACGCAGGAGAATTTTCCCTGCTGTAGCTGTTTTGGGTATGGAAATGGAGCGATACCACCAGGTGACGCCAATAATTGTATTTTTTGGTCCGGATATTTTTTGCAGGTATTCTTCAGCCGTGCCCGGCACGCTGACATCCACCGCCTGAGGTGAATCAAGTGCCGACCAGCCACCGGTTGGCAAATTGACCGGCAACGTGGAAATGTCTACAGGTGGAAGAAAAAACGGGTCGTTTTTCCACTGAGCATCTTTATCCTGAATAAGTTTCCAGCCTTTTCCGGAAAGATCTGTTTCGATGCGGGGTTGAGCCGATAGGTTGATAACAAGCAAAAACAATACAAAACTTACTAATTTTCTCATATAATTATTTTTCAACGATTAACAATATTTCAAAAGTTCATTTAAACCAAGACTATTTATTTACTATGAAATACCCATTTGAACCTCTTCCCGTTATTGAAAAGACTAATTTTCACTCCATTTAAGCTGAACCCTGTTATTAACCACAGCTATTTTTTCTCCTTGCCACAAAACCTCATTCACACCATTTGGTAGAATCAAACTGACGGGTACTTTTCTTAAATACGGGTTCAACCATGGCAATTTCAACTCAAACGTTCTGCTTGATTTTTTTGCAGTTGTAGGTGCAATTTTCAAATGGCTTTTGGTAAATTGCCAAATCATCAACTCACCCAACGTTGCATACCAGGCTTCGGGGCGATTGGCAACAGATGCAAGTACATCGTCCAGGGTCTTTGCTCCTTCGCCTGCTATTTCGTAACTATGTCCCCAGATGTACAATATTGAACCCGGCTTTTGGCGCAATTCCTCGTACTTCTGACTGGTTTTGGCTGCACCTACATTGAAATGGAAATTGGGACTCATGACCAACGGAGCATTCATCGCATCAATCTGATTATCTCCCGTAACTGTTATTCTTGCAGACCAATAGCCTGCCTGTTTTACGGCTTCTAATACATAATCGCCATTTTGATTATAGGCTGCCCGGTACCCATACGGATAGGCAAAGGAAATAATCGGGTGACCAGTTATTTTTTCGAGATAACGTCGCATTTCAACGGTTTCATCTAAGCAACGCTTGGGTGATGATAAGTGTAGAAACGGATGACTCCACGAGTGTGAACCTACTTCCATTCCTTTGTTTTCAAGTACAGACAGGTTGGAATTCATTTTTGAATAGTGATTCATATAAAACGTACCCTTCATATGATATTTAACAAGATATTCAGCTACTTGCTCATCTTGTGGATTTCCATCATCCCAACTTGTAACAATTGCCATTGACTTTCCTCCGGGGAAAATATCCACTTTGGGCAATTCTGTTCCTTTATATCCAATCAGTTGAAGTGTTTGGGTTTCTGTTTTTGTTAAATCGCATAAAACCATCAGGGGCGCATTTCCGGCATCCGTCATATCGGGTGTTGCAGCAACAGGAAAATGTGCTATTTGAATTTCTTGTAATGGAGCGCCGTTTGCCGTAACCTGAAGGGCGGGTTGTCGTTCATCAAGAAATATCCTAACTTCATTTGTCGAAGGCGTTTCGAAAGTTTGCCCACCATTCAGCATCCATTTTAAAGAAGTAGACTTATTATAATTAATGAGATAAGCTCCTAATGGTAGTGGCAGGGGTACTTTCAGCTGGTTATCAGTTCCCGAGATTTGGAAAGAGAACAGCATTTTCTCTAATTCGGAGGCTAATCCTGGAACTATTTTTATGGAAGTTATAGCGACTGTATTTAAATTCCGTTGTCTGATTTTTATCAGCTTTATATATTTTAATGGTTTGTTGCTGTAAAAACCAATGCTGCGGGTGTAGGTTCCTTTCATAAAGAAACTAAAGGCGCTTAAATCTATTTTACCAATTTTTTCACCACTTTCGTTTTCGAACTGCAGAATTTGATCGGTTGCAAATGGACTATTTGGTTGATAAAAATCGATATCAATTTTCCATAATGCCGTTTGCAGAGGAGTGGGTAGCGACCATGTGATTTTTGAATCTAATGGCATTGCTGCTGGAAATAATACTGCTGGATGTCCCTTGTCTGTTTTGATAATTTCACCACCTGTTGCTTGATCTGGGTTAATCACCAGTGCTGAATTTTTTACTTCTTGTGCGTAAGTATTCAGCAAGAGACTTAACCAAACTAAACACATTAAAAGAGTTTTCATACGTTAGTTATATTATTAATTGTTGAGTTATCTAACTTGCATTCAAATGGTTATAGAAAAGGAGTCAATTTTGATGATTTGGTTGCAAATATAATTAACTCAATAATACCAAAATGATAGTGAATAAAAATAGTAATACTGCTATTTTTATTGTGAATATGATGTTTTTCTTCATTTTCAAACAGAGTTAAAATCGGACTTAGGCAATGTTAATAATTTGTCAAATTGTGGCTACTACTGAATCAGACTTGAGCCACCAATCATTGAACCAACCTTTTTTTCACGTTGGCTCAAGCCTTACTTATTGCTTACTTAGCACCATCGATAGCACTTGATTTAACTTTAGTATTTTCAGTTGATTGAAATGATACATTTTCAATTTTAAGCACCACCGGATTTGGCCATTTATTGTTTGTATAAAGCCTCTGACCATTGACTGCGCTAATAATCAATCCGATTGGCGTATTGGCGACGTACACTTTGGCATCAAAACCTTCTTTGTATTCTACCAGATGGCTGTCGTAACCCAATACACTTACTTTTGTCTGGTTTGTTCCCTGCAAAGTCCGGAGAACAAAATCTTTGCGGGTTCCGTATTTCCAGGCTTCTCCCCCCTGAATAAACGCATATACAGTATTTCCATCTTTAGCTTTGGTAAACCAGATATCACCTTCTTTGCATATTTTCCAGGGTTGGATATTGTGAATAGCCTCCTGATTAACAAAATTCCAAAGTGCTAATTCCTGCAATCTTGCTTCTTGTTCAATTTGTAATTCTCCATTTGGCTTTGGCCCCACATTCATCAGCAGGTTACCGCCTTTGGCTCTGATTTCAATCAGCATATTGATAATTTCAGTACCACTTTTATGCGGATCGTTGGTAGGTTTGTATTGCCAGTCGGTACCCATTGTAAAACAAGCTTCCCAGGGACCCGGAACAGGCTGGTCCGGTAGTTTTTGTTCTGGGGTCTGCATTTGCCCACGGGTAACAACAATATCGGGTTGTAGTTGCCACGCATACTCCTTTAAACCCTCAGCAGGCCCATCAAAGAAAATCAAATCAATTCTACCGTAATTACTTAACAATTCTTTCAATTGTTCTTTATCCAGTTTCATTAATCCCGGATTGTTTGCAGGATAATGAAGAGGAAGCTGTAAACGTCCAATCGGGATATTATTTTCATACAGATAATGAAAATCTTCTGGCGAAAAATAGATTCCAATGGCTATACCTTGTCTGCGAAATGCATCGAAAACCTCTTTTGTAATATCGCGCCGGAAGGGTGTATTCATTACATTAAAACCGGTTGTTTTTGTGTTCCACATACAAAAACCGGAATGATGCTTGGTTGTAAAAACCACGTATTTCATACCTGCCAGTTTGGCTAATACAGCCCATTCATCGGGGTCGAATTTTTTAGGATTGAATGTCCGTGCTAATTCATTTACATAACGGTCTAAATAATCGTTGGATGCTCCTGCCATAGAATGGCTAATGACTGCTCCCAACTGCGAATCAACACCCCAATGTATAAACATGCCAAAGCCCATATCCATAAATTGTTGCTCGCGTTGAGCTTTATTGGTTGTTTGTTGTGAAAATCCGGGCTCAACCCCCAATATTGCAACAGCTACAATCAGCAATATTTTAAAACTTACACATTTATTAAAAGCTATGTGATTCATATGTAATTAATTATTTGAGTATTGTGTATAAAAAATCAACTAAATTTTTTCAATAACGTAGCTAAACGTTTGTGGCTTGTTGAGTGTATAAATTAATTCTTCAATTTCTTTTATTCTTCCTTTCATCTTCTGCTCATTGTCAATTTCATCTATATAAGTTTGTGCTGACATCACCCAATAGCTCGAATATGCTTCTGGATTGTTTTTTTGCAAATGCATTTCTTCAATAAATTTCCTCAGAAAAGCTTTCGCAGTATCTCTGTTGGCATAATTTACTTTTGACATTTTTTTGAGTTCAATAAATCGGTAGGTTCTAATGATGTATTGTTTCGCAAAATCTTCTTCCACCAACTTGGCTATACTGTCAGCGATTGCATATTGAGGCGTTTTGGTGTTAGTCGCCAGATTAATTCCTTTCTCAAAATCGGAATTACTATAACTGCCAACTTCTATCGAATTGATTTTTAACCTGTAATTGCCTGCTTCGAGCTGTCTGATTTTGAGTATCTGCTGATTTAGATTATCCGTTATCGGCACCAAATCATAAGCCTCTTTGGCGGCCTTCACCTTTGGAAATGGGAGTGCCATTTCTTTGTTTTGGAATGAAATGTTGCCGGGTTTAATCTTCAAATCTGAAACCTTACAATTTTGCTCTAATCCGGCTGTTTTTTTCTTGCTGTCAATGGTCAATGTCCAAACCTCTTTGGGTGCGTTGGTCTGAGTCAGAAACTGATACGCCATCACCATATGACCGGTTAGCCCGGGGTGAACACGGTCTTTGCCCACAATAGTGAAATTGGGGTCTTTTTGCTGCATACGAGTATCTAAATCAAACATTGGTTTCCAAAAATCTACCACCGTTGCATTGTATTCTTTGCCCAATTTCAATACAAAATCGCGACATTCGCCCAAAGCCGCATTCACACCTTTCAGGTTTTCTGTCGTAATCGCTTCGGATTCTTCGTAAATTGTCGGGGTGAGGAATATGGATTTAACATGATGATCACGATAAGAATCGGCTATTTTAGTCACATTTTTCTTGTAATTTTCAATGGCTTTTTTCTTCAGACTATCCGCGTTTGCTACCGGTTTTTTGCTGGAATACAAACCCCTGTTTACATCGTTCATTCCTACACTCAACGTAGCCACCGTGGCATTGTTAGCATAAATATCTTTTTCCAAACGGTCGTACATACTCGAAGCCACATCGCCCGAAATGCCGCAATTGATAAATGAAAGTTTAATTTCCGGAAACCGCGTGGCATAATAGAGGTAAATATAGGAGTGATAGCGACCTCCGTGGGTAATGCTGTTGCCCATAAAACAGACTTTGTCGTTGTTTTTAAAAAGCGGTTTTGCAAAAATACTCGTGCAAATAAAAGCTATCGTTAGCGTAAAATAAAACTTTGTTTTCATTAATTTGATGTATGTTGGGTTATTAGAACAGAAAGAAAGAGTTAACATACCACACGTTGGGTTTATACTTCTCCGGATGCTGGTCAAAATCAGCTACGGAACGTTCAAAAAGCAATTTCCTTTTATCAGGAACTTCATCACTTACTTTAATAGTTGCATGATGAAGCATGTTTTTGTCCAAGCCTAAAGCAAGCACAATGCCATTAATACGCCAAAAGCTGCAATAACCATCAAAGCGGGTTAATTTACGCGTTCGACCATCGATGGTCACTTCAAGGATAACACCTTCCGGACCAAAAATATCGTAACAGAACAGTCCGGAACCTTTGAAGCTGAAATCGATGGCTGCGCCGGGCATTGCACTCCAGGGCTTCTCGAAACGATCTGAAAATTTCTTCAAATTAGGATCACTCATATCAGCCAATTTCCAAGGCCCTTGTTTTGGCAGGCTATCGAGCGAGAGTGTCTGGCTGTTTTCGAAATTATCTGCGTTAAGAGGCTTGCCCAGGAGGTGTTTAAACGGGGCAATTTTCAATTTCTCCATCTTCTCAAAATTTCTCACAATAACTTGTGTGTAGAGCTTATGGCCTGTATTCAGGTAGGGATGGGTACCATCCGGTGAAAAATAAATTTTGCCATCGGCTTCTGCCAGATTGTCGCTCTTTACATCCAGCGTATTGCCCGCCACCGCAGCCATTACTCCGTTGGGAGTCTTCATTACTAATTTACCCTCCTTTAGCAATGAGAGTACATCGGTCGGAAGAAATAGGGAGGGAATTCCATAAAAATTAGCAATTTGTTCCATCACCGTAGCTGCTCTGTTGAAATAGCCAGTTGGAATACGGTCTAGGATACGGTCAGTGACTGTATAAACAAAACAGATGTCACAGTCAGGATAAAGTTTCCATGTTTTTCGAACAATCCCTTCCATTGATTGATATATAATGCTATCGTTCCGTGTACCGTCATCATTTACTGCAAACTCTACGAATAATAAATCGGGTTTCACCTTCAGCACATCCTTGTCCATACGCAGTACTCCGAGTTGAGAGCCGGTGCCACCAATGGCTGCATTGTTTTCTTTAAAATCGGCTTTGGGGAAATGCTTGCGAAAATAATCCAAACTTTGTACCCGCCAGCCACCTTGTGCAGTAATGCTTCCGCCCAGATAGCAAACTGTAACCGGCTTACCCGAGAGTGCCTTTGAGAAGAAATTAGACAAGCCTTTACGGGGTGTCGATTCACAGATTTGTTTCAGATTACTGGCATCGTCTGCCCCATAAAGAGAAATGGCCGATAAAAAAGTAAAAATGAATGATAGAAAACTGGTTTTAAACATCGATTTTAAAATTTATAAGTGTTGAAAATGATACATTAGTTTTCCAATCTACGCGATACGACTACTTTTTGAATATCTCCTTTCATGATACCTGCCAATAGGGGTTGCTATCTGCCATCGGAACAGTTGGAAGCAGGTTCAGCTCTTTTTGAACTTGGAAAGAGCTGATAGTCAATATGCTTAGCAATAGTGCTAAAAGATTTTTTTTAAAATTTTTTTTCAAATTTCGAATTAAATGATTGCAGCCATAAAAAGAGTCCAATCAAAACAATTTATAATACTCTTTTCCTATTGTTTTTGAATAAACCACTCTTGTTGCACTTATAAATAGTTTGATTTACTTGAATTACTTAATCTGAAGTTTTATGGTTTTCAAATCTTCCATTCTGGATGAACTTCCCACCATTATTTCGTATTGACCACCGGCTACGCCCATTTGTGCTTTGTCATCGAGATAGGTTTCAAAAGTAGATGCCGGCAGGTCAAAGCTAACCTTTTGGGTTATACCACTCATAAAAGGGATGCGTTTAAAGGCTTTTAGCGATTTTAGCGGACCATTTTTATAATCCAGGTAGCGAACATATACCTGAACAACCTCATCACCTGCACGTTGGCTGTTGTTGGTTACATCAACAGTCAGTTTTACACCCTCATTTTTGTTTATTGTGGTAGCCGAAAGAGTCGGATTTCCATAAATGAATTTGGAATAGCTCAAACCATATCCAAAAGGATAAAGTGGCGCATCAGTCATATAACGGTAGGTGCGGTTTTTCATGTCATAGCTTTCAAAATCAGGAAGCTGAGCAGTCGATTTATAGAAGGTTACAGGAAGACGTCCTGCCGGGTTATAATCGCCAAACAGCACATCAGCAACCGCCGTTCCACCCGATTGTCCGCCATACCAGGCATTCAACAGTGCATCGTAGTTTTCGTCCACATTAGCCAATCCTAAAGCACTACCTGCGCAGAGTACAAAAACGACTGGTTTACCTGTCGAACGTAACTCTTTCAGCAAGTTTTGTTGTACCACCGGAAGTTCAATCAGGGTGCGGTCGCCTCCTCTGAATCCTTCCCAGCTTACACGCATCTCTTCGCCTTCCAAACTAGGAGAAAGACCACCGACATACACAATGGCATCTGCATTTTTGATCGATTCTTTGAGCGCATTAAATTCTATCGGCTTTTGGTCGTATAACTGGAATTCGAGGGATGCAGTGCGGTTAATCTGGTAGTACGAAAGACGGATAGAATACGTTTTACCCTTTTCAACATCCATTGATTCGGTTCTTTCTACAGAGGAACCTTTCCGATTGTTTTCGGAAATAACCTTACCATCCACTTCAAGTTTATAGCCTTCTTCGGATTTCATATTAAAAAATATTTTCCCCGTAGAAGGAGCTGTGAAGTTTCCGGTATATCGGGATGAAAACTGCTGAGTAGGAACACCCACTTCGAAAACTGAACCACCACCGGTATCATATTTGATTTGTTGCACACCCTCTTTGGTTACAATCGGTGCGCCTTCCCATTTTATCCCGCTGTAATATTCTGCACGAAAGCCATTTTTGTTGTCTGAACGAACATAATCCATCAAGCTGGATTTCACATTCTTATCAACCAAATCGCATCCTTTGTTGTAAATTATATTGGTCTGAGGCAATTTGGCTTTGATGCTGGCAAGAATAGAAACGATGGATGAGGGAGTTCCATTGTAGTTAGACAACATGATTTTAGTATCGTTGGCATTTGGTCCGATCACAGCCAGTGTTTTGATATTCTTAGACAAGGGTAAAATACCATTATTTTTCAACAATGTCATACTTTCGCGAGCCACCTTCAGAGCATGTTCTTTGTGTTTCTGACAATCTACCGTTTCTTTAGATAATTTAGACCAGGGCGTGAGGTCTGTTTGATCCATAATGCCCAGTTCGAAACGGGAATGGAAAATCCGGCGAAGCGAAACGTCCAAATCTTTTTCATTAATTAATCCTTTTTGTAGCGATGTGCTCAGTGATTTATAGCTGCTGCCACATTCAATGTCGGTACCACTCAATACCGCCGCTGCTGAAGCCGAAGCCGCATCGGGGAATTTCTCATGCTTTCCCTTTTCGTAGAAGTCGTCGATAGCCCCACAATCTGAAACGACAATAGTTTTGTATCCCCATTTGTTGCGTAGAATGTCCATTAATAACTTGCCGCTTCCACAGCACGGTGCACCTTCAAAACGGTTGTAAGCACACATAACCTGCTGCACATTCGCCTCTTTCACCAGGGCTTTGAAAGCAGGCAGATACGTTTCCCACAGGTCGTGGTCGGATGTTTCGGCATTGAAGCTGTGACGGTTCCACTCAGGACCGCTATGAACGGCAAAATGCTTTGCACAGGCAAGGCTTTTGAAGTATTTGGAATCATTTCCCTGAAGTCCCTTTACACAAGCTACCCCAAAACGGGAAGTGAGATAGGGGTCTTCTCCGTATGTTTCCATACCGCGTCCCCAGCGTGGATCCCGAAAGATATTGATGTTCGGTGTCCAGAATGAGAGTCCTTCGTAACGGCGACCGGGCTGTTTTTTTACAAAATCGTTGTATTTGGCCCTTGCTTCGTCCGATGTTATGGTAAATGTTTGATAATGATCCACATCGTTGAAGGTGGCAGCCATGGCTATGGCTTGAGGGAATACTGTTGCCAATCCGGCGCGAGCCACCCCGTGCAACGCTTCGTTCCACCAGCCGTAAGCTGGAATTCCCAATCGGTCAATGGCTGGCGATACATCCATCATCAACTTGATTTTTTCTTCGGGTGTGAGGCGACTTATCAGGTCATCAACCCTTTTTTCTATGGGTAAATCAGAATTTTGGAAAGGGTATTTTACTTGTGCAAAAAGGATTGATATCCCTTGAAAGAGGAATAAAAAAATAACAAAATAAGATTTAAATTTGAGAGTCATTATTTAAAAGTTTAAGGTGAATTATTTATTTAGGGTCAGCTGAAAAACTCAAATAATTGATACATTAACTCAGTACAACCTCAATTTTATTCAGAAAGTCTATTTTACAGCTTTTGAACATTCAATGTAATCAACTGCCAATTCATTAGAGCTACAGTTTGGAGCTATCAATCCAATTTCTTGTCGACCTTTATTAAGCGGAAGCGTAATGGAGGTTTCACTCCATTTATCCTTTTTAGACGGTGTACATTTAAAAACGATCGGCATATCATTTATCTTATAAATCAATTCAGAATTACCGGAATTTATGTACCTTACAACCACCTTGTAATTGCCTGAACTTTCAAGGTTTACATCCCAAAAAAAACTAAATTTTGAAAAAGCATGATTTTCTCCAATAGCATATCCTTTGCCCGAAAATTCCGCCAATTTATTTTGAGATCTACCGGCATAAAATCTGGTATCTTCAGCTTCTAAACGAACGGGGCCTTTATTAAAATCTAAAGTTTTAACCAGACTCTTTATAGGTTTTATGGTTTCAAAAGCCGTGACTTTTGCTAAAAGAATACTGTTTTTTTGAAGTCTAACACTGAACTTATCTGAAAATAATCCTAAATCCTTTCTTAAAAATAAATCTCTGAAAAAAGCTTGTCCGGAAATGCCAATTTCCGATAGTTTAATACTCACTTCTTGCTCATTATCAGTAGCATTTAAAAAAGCAACAGACTCATTTCCAACTTGCCATAGCTGTTTTACCCATACCTGAACACCGGGTATATCTTCTTTGCATTTTACTGCCAATACACCAGCAGGATCCTGATTAATTGCAATCACTTCAGGATTAACAACAAGGTTTAGCAAACTATCCGACATGGTTGATAAGTCGTTGGTCAGTATTAACGGTACAGAATTGATAGCCCACATACCAAAATGTGCTTTATTTTCATCATAAGTCATATTCCCTTTAATTAAACGGGTCTGCTCACCTAAATAATCAAAACCTTTATTGTCAGTTTTAATTATTTTACCGTTTCCTACCTGAAGAAGTTCAGAATCATTCCAGCGTCCATTTACTTGATATTTACCCAGACCTTCCTGTTGTTTCATTACTGAATAAATATCGTCACCACCGGCTCTAAGCATATCATTTTTATACCTCCATACCGGCATCATATCTAAAGTTGTACGCCACATATCAGCATATTTACTGGTAACATTAAATTGATTAGAAAGATTAACACTTAATACAATCGGTCTTCCTATACTATCAATAATTGAACGCCAGCGTTTCAGAATCACTTCGGGTGATTCTTTTGCACCGCATTGATCTAATTTAATAAAGTCAACACCCCACTCGCTATACGTTTTTACATCTGTTGCTTCATATCCAAACGATCCGGTAAATCCACCACAAGTAGAACATCCCGGCGCTGTGTAGATTCCAAATTTCAAACCTTTTGAATGGACATAATCAGCCAAAGACTTCATTCCGGAAGGAAACTTTGATGAATCCACAATTATTCGTCCGCTCGCATCACGTCCCGTTCTATCCTCGGGTGCATTTTTATCAAAACTTCGTTTTACTCTACCATAAACCCAAGTGTCATCAATAACCAGGTATTTATAACCCGCATTTGCCAACCCTTTTTCAACTAATAAATCAGCTGTTTTTTTAATTACTTCTTCGTTTACACTAGAACCAAAAAAATTCCATGAATTCCAGCCCATTGGAGGAGTCGAGGCAACAAATTGCTGAGGTTTAATTTGTGCTTGAGCGTTTTGTAAGAAAAGACCTAAAATTGTATAGATCATTAAAAAATATAATTTCATTTTCATTCTATTGTTTTTTATCAGTTAATTACTAAATGTATGTTATTCAATTGGTTGTAACTTTTCATAGAGTGATTTTGGGGCTGGTAGCCCGGCACCTAATTTTCCCACTTTATCACCCTCTGTGCCGATCAACATTACCTGCCTTTAATCTTTAATTATCTTAATTCCTTAGCTTCATTTTAAATTTCAACTACAAATTACCCGGGAAAATAACTTGATTAGCTGGTCGTCTGTTTAGCTTTTGAGGTGCTACCGGTGCACTCACCTTTAATTTTCCCCACGAAACATCCAGATTTCCCTGGTTAATCACACTCTTTACATTTTTTAAAACAGGAGCTTTGTTCGGGTCAAATGCCATAACGATGGAAGCCGCAGCTTTACCCACCTCATTCCAATCGAAAGTACGTTCTTCACCTCTGTAAAAGACGAATGCAATCGTTTCTATGTTCATATTCTTTTCCTTACGTGAAGCGCAACGTTCCCAATATCCTACAAGATTTCCGAACACAAAAGTGGGGAGTTGTATCCCAATATTCATGCCATCGACCACCACATTAAAGGCTTGATTTGGATTTTTTGGAAAGGTGACACTCAAATCCTTGCAATTTCCAAATTCGAATACCAAACGTAATTCTTTCGCTTTAAAACGATTTTTAGCTATCGTGTCCAGCAAAATGTGTCTATCGCCTCCATTTGTAGCAAAGTTGAGCGCCGATACTGATTTGTTTTCCATTTGTTGGGTAAACAAGGAAGCGGCACTGAAATCATAGTCATCGTGTAAAAAACGAAGTTGAAAATAGTTGCTTTTGTTTTTTTGCTCTCCCCAAAATGCCATCAACGGACGGCGTTGTCCCCACAAAGAAGATCTGTTGGAAGACGAAAAAGCATACTTGTCTGTCAAATAAGCTGTTCCAATAACCTGTGGTTCCGAAGGCTCGAACAAATCAACCTCAGTGCGTGGATACACCGGAGCTGTAAAGTAACCCAACAAATCGGCTGGAATGTGGTGATTTAAGCGTATACTCTGAACCGTTGAGCAATTGTAATTGATTTTCCCATCCGATGCATCTTGTATAAGCTTATGATAAGAGTCCCTGACGAGTGTAAAGTAAACCCTGCTGTAAGGTCCTGCCCATTGAGCGGTGGGTTTATGATGGTGACGGGCAATCATAGCCCAGTTCATGTGGTATAGCTCTTTCACCTTTGCTAAATCTTCTGAATCCATGATGCGGGATTGCATTTGTTCTAAATTATCCAGTGACGACACCGTGTATGATGGACTATTATACTCCGAAAAACCACCTTTCTTTTTAGTGTAATCATAAAACTCGTTCAATATTTTATGAGCATATTCATTATATTCTTTAATGTCAAATAGTTTCCCTGCAACGTTAACACAATAGATACTTGAAATAGCCACATTGGTATAAGACAATTGAACATTCCGTTTTATGATGGAATTGGTTGCCAATATCAGGGATTCTTTTATTTCGTCTCTTAATGACTGCGGTAATCTATCGTAATGATCGATATAAATATCCATTAACCGTTCTGAAATAAAATTTGCCCAATTGTAATCTATATAGACAGCACCTCTTACCAAAGGCTCCTCTTCGTAGTAGGGCCATACACCACAAAATCGTTCTTTTGGATCTTTTGCCTGCAGCGATATGGTTTTGCTGATCACATCAAATGCACGTTGTTCGTACTGTTTCTCCTGAGAATCCAACAAGTCCAACGCATACTTTATACTTGGGTCGGTGGCGTGATAAATTTTTTCACCTTTATGTAAAACTTTTTCCCAATATCCACTTCCTACAATGATCATTTTATGCTCAGGATCGTATAGTTTTTCCCGACTTCTTATGGATTGCAGAAGTGCTTTTTGTTGATCTTCACGCAGTAACACCGGCGCATTTTTGATGCCCTGACTCTCAAAATTTTTCGCAAACAATCCCGACATCCCCAACGAGATAAAAAGGATCATCATCATTTTTTTTCTACTCATAATTACTTATTGTTAATATTTTACACATGTATATTACTTGATTACCTTTGATTACCTGTTTGTTCCTGAATTTATCTTCAATGATAGTGATTCTCCGGAACGATATTTCAGCTGAACTACGCCTATTGACATATTTTCATTCCAATTGATGGGTAGTTGTATTAAATTTTTATCAGCAACAACTGATTTCTGTACCATACGAACTCTTCCTAGTAAATCAACAATGTGAATATCAACAGGTTCATCTGATTTTAGACCCTTAATATTCAGCTGGTATGTACCTAATCCGTTTCTGCTTACCCAAGCCGACAAATTACCGGCTTCGTCAACATTATTCAAAGTCGTTATAGTGACATTCACATCACAAAATGCAGTGAAATTCCCATCACGGGTAGTGACTGTGATACGTGCAGTTCCTGTAGTTTTTGCAGTCACCAATCCTGTTACAGTTACTGTTGCCACAGCCGGGTTTGAGCTGGAAAATACCACTTCGGGGTAAGTTACATTCGAAGGTGAAAGGGTGGCTGTCAGATTAAAAGTATCTCCCGGTTTCATGGATTTGGTATTGGCACTCAGGTTTACACCAGTCACATTGACTACTGCCGGAGACGAACATAGCATAATGGTGCCTGGTGCATTGGAGTTAAACATAAGTACTCCGGAAGCCGTGATATAGCCGGCAGATGAGTCAACACAATCGATCACCTTCACACCATCTATCAACAGGATGATGTGTACGCCGTTCGATTCATTGTTGGAATAAATATCAATGGTACTACCCGTTGTATAAAGGCTGGAGCTGTAGTTTACGGCAGCGGAAATAGATCCGCCCGTTCCAATTAAGGTTTGAGTTGTCAAATCCTGATTGACCCTGTACAAGTAGATGTTTGTTCTTGAGAAGCTGAAATAGTACCGCGGCACTTCACCTGATCCATTATAATTGGATGCTCTGAATGAAATCTCTTGTCGCGTATTTGATTTGTCATTTAGCAATGTGCGAAACCGGGCATATTCATTACCATACAAAGCCCCAGTGAAAATAGCTCTTCTTTTTACAGTATTTATTAATGTAATAGAATCGTGTTGCATGGTCCAATCTGAAGTATGCCCATTATTAAACTTAAACAGGTTTATATCCTTGTTGAGCGGGTATCGGGTTGGTTTGGTGTAATTCACCAGATCATCACTCCAGATTATCGAGTTGTTGAAAACCGGAACCGCAGTGGTATCATAGACATCAGGACCAAATTCAGCAAGTAGATTCTTATAGGCAGGTTCTAAACCGGCACTATCGATAATGGCTTGAGCAGCGGCAGACCACGGTGTAGATGGAGCATTCGCCTCTAAATGGAAGTTAGTATTAGTCCACCCGGCAGTTCCCAAAAATTCAGAAGCTACATTGGCATAATTTGAATCAAATTTCAGATTTGCGGTTGCCAGATTAGGCCAGCCGGAAAATGATCGGAGACAGTTTTTACAATCAGCCACGTTATTGGAGAAAATGTTATTCAATCCACCTGAGTCCTCCCTGAAGCAACCTTGAATTGGCTTATTGCCCCTATATTCTCCATAGTTATTGCTGATTACCGAATTTTGGACATCATAGAAATAGTAAGCAGCTACTTCGTCTCCAATTCCGAATCCATACCTGGAAGCAGTCGCATAGTTTGAAACTTTATTATACTTTATCTGCGTATTACCTACAAAGTTTGTAGTGAGATCCTGATAACGTTGATTGATACCAAAATAGGCCACATCCGCCACGTCGTTGTGCGTGATGGTCAGGTTATTGCTCGCATTGGCATAAATGCCCGAAGCCTGATAAAAATCGGCACCAATAGAACGAATCACATTGTTATCAATCAGGGTGTTATTATTGACGATTGCGGAGCAGGTCATGTCTTTTCCCACCAACACGGCTGCACAGGTCAAATCATTAAATATATTTCCCTGAATAGTGGTATTGTTGTTATTGTCTGGCAGGTAAATCCCCGAGCCCAACAGGTGTTCAAACCGACATCCTTTGAAGGTGATATTGTTGCTGTATTGCAACTGCACCTGCCCTTCGATGGCTCTGTAATCGGAATAGAGGTCAGCCTGACTACGACCAATTTCTTTGGTTACCCAGGTTGTCCAGTTTCCATACTGAAAGGCAATGCCTTCGAACCGCAGGTTATTCACAAAGGATGAAGTTGTACCTGTTACTTTTACCAGTGTTTCTACCGTAGGAGCTATCACATTGGCAGTAGTCATATCCTCTCCCGGTCTGGGGTAGTAATAAACCGTGCCTGTGCTGCGGTTGTGATAAAACTCGCCCGGTTCATCCAATTCCTCAAATGCGTTAATCAGTCGGATGGGCCTCGCAATCTGATATTGATAGGTATAATTAGTTGTATAAGCATAGAATGCCGGTTGTTGTAATGCGATAGCAGACTCTGTAGTAGTTGCCTGTAAAATATTCAATACAGGTATCTCTATATGCTTGAATATTCCGCAGTGAAAATAGCGCATATCGGTTACATTGCTATAATTTTTAATGTCACTATTCTTCAAAAAAACGCCGTCTCGATAGTAGGTCGAAGTGGGATCCTCGTAATTAAAAAGATTAGGAGAAATGTAGGGACTTCTTGCCTGTATGGCACGCTTTCCGTTGACAAAGATATTTCGCATATAAAAAGGATAACCGTAACCCGTAGCTACATTGGCTTTCCAGTATCCTTTTCCACTCACTGCTGTCCAACCTGTAATTGCTTTCCCGCCGGAGATTACAGGCTTGTCGGTATTATAAGCCTTGTAAATTACATTAAAGCCATTTGCACCTCCATCGCTGGCTGAAAAATTCAGGGTAGAAGCTAAAGCATACGTACCGCTGTGTAAATAGACAACAATGTCGGTGGTCATGGAAGCTGTTTTTGTCCAGACCATATTTTGAGCCTGCGCGATGGTTTTAAACGGATCAGCAAGCGTTCCGGTAGCATTAGCCGAAGCATTTCCATTTACCGGGTCAACATGGTATTCTAGCAGATAGGTACCGGTGACTAGGGGCGAAAAGCTGCTGAAAGTACCGGTAAATGTATTTCCATTGCTGATGGTCACACCGCTATTGATCACATACGCCCCGTTGCTATACGCTCCTATGACCGGACTACTCGCAGGTAATAATAGCGTAGAGCTTGTCAGTGAAACAACGGTTGAGGAAGCTGTCGTAGGACTAATGCTCCATTCTCTCGGATTATACTTTATACCGGTGCTTGCACTTCCTGATAATGATGCAGAAACCTTCACTGCAAAAGTGCTTGCGGTAGTCGGTGTTACACTTACCGGATCATAACTGTTCAACGCCAATGCTCCGACCGGAAATAGTTCGGCAGTACCTGCTGCTGCAGACTGAATCAATTTCCCTGTTCCGGTTGTGGCTACATAACTGGACGATGAGCCGCCCACGATCGAGCCGGTTACGGTCAGGTCACTATTTCCTAAATCGATATTTCCGGAGCTCAGGTTTAAAGTACCGACTGATGTAATCTGACCATTCAAGGCAACCACACTGTCTTTGTTGATGGTCAGCGAATTGATGGTAGATGAGCTAAATGCCCCTTGTGGCAAACTAACAGATGCTCCGCCTTTATTGCCGGTTGTGCCAAAAACAAGATTGGTTGTGCTACCGGTGGTAATCGGTGTCGTCACACCTGTTCCCAGCACAATGGGAGTACTGCCGTTCTGAAAAGTAAGGGTTGAACCGGTGGCATCGATTCCACCACCCACTTTCGAAAAAGTCAGAGAACCATTGACAATAAGGTTAGTACCTGTACCCACCATATATTTGGTTGTGGAAGAGCCGGATCCAATCTCCAGGTTATTCACCGAAACTGTTTTACCGGCAGTTACTAGCGTCATCATTGTTGAATTTCGTTGTGCCCGGATACGGCCTGTACCCCGATGGATGGCGTTACCTGCTGTAGTATTGGTAGTAGAAATTGTTGGATAGTAGGCAAATGCAAGTGTATTGCCACCATCATCTATAATTCCGGCATTCAAGGTTAAATTACCTGCTACAGAAAATGTATTGCTGTTGCAGCTACCTATTGTCGTTAAAGCATTGGCCCGGCTAAAGGATATAGCGTTTGCCTGTGTTGTAACCGTTGGATCAAAATTAATGGTTCCTACGGCTTGTGGGCTACTCATCGTATAAGCCGTTGGTAATGTACCCTGTACCTTGATTACGAAGGTGGTGCTATTCTGAGCCACAATAATACCACTACCGGATATTGTCCCTGGAGAATTAAATGGATTGGTACCGCTTGGGAGTGTCGAATTTAAGATCAACGGACTAGCCATCGTCAGTTTTCCGCCAGTTTGTATATTCAGATTTCCATTGATTTGTAAACCTCCGGATGCATTTACTGCCGTGTTGAATGTCGCATTGGTAGTTGAAGAGATATCTAAACTTTGAAAACCTAAGACTAAGTTTCCTGTGATTCCACTACCTATTGTTGGTGTTGCACCCGTTAGTGCAATTTTACCTGCATTCGGATTTGTAGAAGTATTTGTAGTAGTGGGTATCCTCACTAAGGTAAACCCGACGGTGGCATTCGAGACAATATTGCCCCCCACACTAATCATATTATTGCCTGCATCTACTATTTGACCATAGTAAGTCGCATTTCTGTTGATTGTCAAATCGCCCGAAAGGCTGAATGAGTTGCTGTTTCCCACAAAGGTGACGGCATTATTTGCACTTGCGCCTTGTGAAATTTTCAATTGGGCAATGCTAATCGTCATTCCATCAATGCTCACAAACGGATTAACATTATTGGTGGAAGCATCGAAGACTACTATGTCATTGCTTCCGGGCACCGAACCATTACCTGCACCACCTGATGTCGTACTCCAGTTAGAAGCCTGATTCCATAACTTTGGAGCTGTCGATGTTCCTCCACCTATCCAATAATAGGTGCTGGCATACATAGAAGTCAATACGAAAGCAAAAACAGTAATTAGTATGATTTTTTTCATTCTTTAAGATTTGACTAAATAGCTGAAATCTAATGTTGTATTGTATTACTACATTTTGTAAGACAACCAACAATCGCTCCGTGAGATTCTGACATCGTTCGGGAATTCTTCGGTTTACATTAAAATACCTTTGCTAATCGATAATCGTTCGTCCTTGCTCAGATAAAAGAAAACATTGACTGCGTTTTCTGTTTGTATAAGCACTCTTGCAACTTAACTCAAAAGTTTCAATCGTCTCTTTTTTTATAGTAAAAAACGAATTACAAGGTAGATATGCACACAGAAATTAAAACAAACTAAATAATGAAGACATAATATTAATCGTTTTGAGATTAATTCTTCAAATTGTGCATTAGAAAGAAAACAGCTTACAGATTTCAACACATGTAAGCTGCTTTCTTAATTTAGGATAAGAACCTGATTTATTATAAAATTACTTTAGCTGCTTTTAGGCCACTCTTTACAAGATAGATACCTTTTCCTAAAGCAACACTCACTTTATCAGAACTACTATGGAACGAACGAACCAAATCGCCTCTTACAGAATAGATATTGACAGCACTTCCTGCTGTATTATCAATCACAAGTACGCCATTTTCAACATAAATGTTTAAGTTTGAACTCTCAATAATTGTATTGACTGCTAATGTAGAGATATCACTTGTTCCTACAACCAATGGATAGAAGTTGGAAACAGAGGCAGTATAAACTCCACTTGCTACTGTTGCTGTGAAATTACTGTAAACTCCATTGCTATAGCTTGCCATAACAGGATATACACCTGTCGTTGTATTGGTAGCCGATGGTTTAAGAGCTATTGTAGTTGCCGAAGTGCTTGATGAGCTTATATTCCATTCACGTGGGTGATAATAGCTGCTGGCAGGTGCAGTGCCTGATAAAGTAGCTGATACGCCTGCTGTGATTACAGTGGCTCCGGTTGGGGTAACGGTTGCGGGGTCGTAACTGCTTGTAGATGTACCGATTGGCAACAATACTGTTGCTCCGGCACCGACAGACTGGTATAACTTACCTGTACCTGTAGTGGCAATATAGCAGCTTGACGAACCACCTGTGATAGAACCTGTTACCGTTAAATTACATGCGCCCAACACTATTTTACCTGCGGTAAATGCTATATTGTTAGCTGAAAAACTTCCACCGGTATTTGCACTGGCATCGATTCCCGAACCGGCTTTTGACAAAGTGAGTGTACCATTAATCTTAATGTTAGTACCAGCTCCTACCGTATACAAAGCTGCTCCAGATGATGCACCAATTTCCAGATTATTAACCTCAACCGTCTTGCCTGCAGTTACTAATATTAAATTTGTAGTACCGCCTCTTTGTGCTTTGAGTCTTCCTGTTCCACGGTGAATGGCATTACCTGCTGTAGTATTGCTGCTGGAAATCGATGGATAGAAGCCAAATGTAAGAGTATTACCACCATCATCTATAATTCCGGCATTTAAATAGATGCTACCTGCTACTGCGAATGTATTGTTGTTGCAGCTACCTATTGTTGTTACAGCACTGGGGCGGCTAAAGTAAATTGCATTAGCCTGCGTTGTAACACTTGGATCAAAATTGATGGTTCCTACAGTTTGAGGGCTGCTCATGGTGTACGTCGCCGGTATTGTACCCGTCACATTGATTACAGTTGAGGAGTTATTCTGAGGCACAATAACACCACTACAGCTAATTGTACCGGGAGAGTTAAATGGATTACCTGTGATTGGGTTCGTTGAATTTAAAATCAATGGACTGGCCATCGTCAGTTTTCCGCCAGCCTGGATATTCAGATTTCCATTTATTTGTAAACCACCGGATGCATTAACTGCGGTATTGAATGTAGCATTCGTAGTTGAAGAGATATCTAAACTTTGGAAACCTAAGACTATATTACCTGTGATTCCACTACCAATAGTTGGGGTTGCTCCTGTTAATGCTATTTTACCAGCATTCGGATGTGTAGTTGTATTTGTAGTAGTTATAATCCTCACTAAAGTAAACCCGACAGTGGCATTGGAGGCAATATTACCGCCCACACTGATCAGATTTTCATTGGCATCTAATATTTGACCATAGTAACTAGCATTTCTGTTGATAGTTAAATCACCACTAATTGTGAAAGAGCTGGAAGTACCAATTAATGTAATTACATTAGATGCACTGCTTGACGGAGAAATTTGTAATTGGGCAATACCGATGGTTAAGCCTGCTACATTCACATAGGGACTCACATTTCCGGCAGTAGCATCAAAAATAGCTACATCGCCACTTCCCGGCGCAGAGGATACATCACTTATACCACCCGAAGTGGAACTCCAGCTACTGGCAGCACCCCAGGCTATCGGAGAAGCTCCACTACCTACACCCCCTACCCAATAGTAGTTGGCACTAAATGCATTGGTCAAAGCCAGTGCAAAAACGATTGAAAGAATAATTTTTTTCATTTTAATTCATTTTTTAGTTATACATTCATTTATATTATATTTAAAGATCTTTCTGTCTGTTTATCCTTTTGAACTATTAAAAGGATCATTCACAAGGTATTCAGGAATTTTATAAACCTTTTATTTTACCTGTTCCTGTAGTGACAATAAACTTGCTGGCCGAACCACCGCTGACAGTACCTTTTACCGTTAAATCACAATCACCCAATACTATTTTTCCCGCTGTAAAAGCTATATTATTAACAGTAAAACTTCCACCTGTATTTTCACTGGCATCGATGCCTGAACCATTTTTTGACAAAGTCAGTGTACCATTAATCTTAATGTTAGTACCAGCTCCTACTGTATACAAAGCAGCTCCTGATGATGCACCAATTTCCAGATTATTAACCTCAACCGTCTTGCCTGTAGTTACTAATATTAAATTTGTAGTACCGCCTCTTTGTGCTTTGAGTCTTCCTGTTCCACGGTGAATGGCATTACCTGCTGTAGTATTGTTAGAAGAAATTGTTGGATAGAAGCCAAATGTAAGTGTATTGCCACCATCATCAATAATGCCGGTATTCAAATTCAGGCTACCTGCAACTGCAAATGTATTGTTGTTGCAGCTACCTATTGTTGATACAGCATTGGCTCGGCTAAGATAAATATTGTTTGCCTGTGTTGCAACACTTGGATCAAAATTGAATGTTCCTACCGTTTGTGGGCTGCTCATGGTGTAGGTCGCAGGTACTGTACCTTTTACATTGATTACGAAGCCGGTGTTGTTCTGAGGCACAATTACACCATTACCCGAAATTGTACCGGGTGAGTTAAAAGGATTAGTACCCGTTGGGAGTATTGAATTTAAGATCAATGGACTCGCCATCGTCAGTTTACCGCCACCCTGGATATTCAGATTTCCATTGATTTGAAAACCACCGGTTGCATTTACTGCCGTATTAAACGTTGCATTGGTAGTTGAAGAGATATCTAAACTCTGGAAACCTAAGACTAAGTTTCCAGTAATTCCACTACCAATAGTTGGTGTTGCTCCTGTTAATGCGATTTTACCTGCATTCGGATATGTAGTGGTATTTGCAGTAATTGGTATCCTCACTAAAGTAAAACTTGAGCTGGCATTGGAGGCAATATTACCGCCCACACTGATCAGATTATTACCCGCGTCTAATATTTGACCATAATTTGTAGCATTTCTGTTGATAGTTAAATCACCGCTAATCGTGAAAGAGCTGGAATTACCCATAAATTTTACTACATTAGATGCACTGCTTGTCGGGGAAATTTGCAATTGGGCAATTTTGATGGTTAAATCTGCTAAATCCACATAGGGACCTGCATTTCCGGGAGAAGCATCAAAAATCGCGACATCGCCTTTCCCCGGCGCAGAGGATACTTTACTTGTTCCACCAGAAGTGGAACTCCAGTTGCTAGCAGCACCCCAGGCTATCGGAGACGCTCCAGAACCAACTCCTCCTACCCAATAGTAGTTGGCACAAAATGCATTGGTCAAAGCCAGTGCAAAAACGATTGAAAGAATAGTTTTTTTCATTGTATAAAAATTAAATTAATAGATTAAGATATTTATTGTTTGTTTTAATTAGAGTTCTTGTTAAGCCTCTTTAAAAGGTTCATTCCCAACGTATTCTGAAGTATTAAAAACCGTTTCAACTCAGGGTGCAATAGGAGCTGTTTATTCCAATTGCAAATATAATTCATTATCAACTATATTTCATTCGGTTTGTGGAGTTTAATAGAGCATTTTTTGCTGATTTTTGAACAAAGTAGTCATTATTTAAGATAGGATATCATTTGTATTTTATTTGTTTCATTTAATTTCATTTTACACCCCCAACTTGCGGGTTAAGAGACTAATTGACAAACAATTCCGAATGAAAATAATTATAAGATACTGCGTCTTTAAGCCCCCAGCTGGGGGTTTGGGGGTCAATATAGTTCCAACTTATATAATCTCTGGTATATGTAATTGAAAGCTTTATTAGTTTCGGAATTTAAAACTCATACCTACTCCGCTAAAGGAGTAGGATGAGTTTGCAATCAAAGAGAACATAGTTAAGGTTACATGAAAAAAACTACTCTTTTCAATCAATCAATCAATCAATCAATCAATAATCACTTTTTTTAGTTTTGCCCAGTGCAAAGTTATTGAGTAATTTATTTTATTATCACAGGGTAAAAACAAAGCAAGTGAATTCTTTTATGTATTTAAACTTTTGACGTTTTAAACGGATCGTTATAAAAATATTCAGGAGCATCTAAATGGGCTTCTCCCGGTGCTTTGGGTGGAGCCGAATCCAATGTCAAAGCTATTTCATTGTCTAATTCAATTCGCTCAATCTGAGGTACGAAGTATTGTTTTTTAGTTTTGTTCATTATATGTTTTCTTGTGCAAAATTAATAGCTTCTGATAATTTTCTTTTTTTTCTCCTTCCCCGCCTACTCTGAATCAGAGTAGGCGGTTGAAGAGATTTCAAACAATTCAAAGTTAAGGTTCTAAATTAAAATTAATCAATCAACAATTATTTTTTAATAATTACTTTTTGTGTTACACTCTTACCAGCATTGTTTACAGTTACCATGTAAACTCCGGGTACAAATGTACCAAGTGATTTAGTGGTTGAAGTCAGTTTTTGAAACATTAATCTCTGACCTACTTCGTTGTAAACCGCTACAGTTGTTTCACCGGTTGCTCCGTTAACTACAATCTGGTTGTTGGTAATTGAAATCCAAACATTAGCATTGGTGTTCTGATTGATTCCGGTTGCTACAGAAGGAGCTTTTACCAACAAGGTAAAGCGAGTTTCATTGTTTACTGTCACATCGGAATAGAAGCTGTAATCTGCAAGTGTTAGATCCTGTTCGTAGTTCAGCAAGTTGTCACGAAGAATAATCTGTGTGCCACTTGCAAAACCTGCAAACTGAGAAGCTTTGATTATAAAGTTATTAGATATTCTGGTTGTGAAACCCATGGTAAGTTGAGTCATATCTTTCACACCATTGATTACTACCTGATCGGTTCCTGCCAACGTATAAATTTGAGGTGTGGTAGCTGTATCATCCGGCATTTTTTGTGAATCATATTCATCAAGCCCATTCGAAGCACTTGCATTGTAATAAACCAAAGCCTGATCGCTGTTCACACCATTCGATACTTCCAGACGAATTATCGGTTGAGTAGCTGCAGTACTTGCTTTTGCCTTGAAGGTATTCGAGCTGTTATCTGCATGTGAACGCTGAGCATTGGTTACTGCAAGTGAACCTGAAAAACCACTGTTAACACGTACCCAGAATGCCTGCATTGGAGGTATCAGGTTAGTGATAGCCTTAGCTCCGTTTGAGGTTCCTAATCCTCCACTTGCATTGTAAGTATCAAAAGTATACGCATTGGCAGCTGTTTTGGTACGATACCAAATGGTAGTCATCAAATTGGTTTTGGTTACATTATCCCAGTCTAAATAACTTGGATATGGATTACCTACCAGATTGAATCCGTTCTTTTCATGATTTGGATTATTGCTGAGCGATATGGATTTATCACCGGTATTCAACGAACCGCTGAAGGTAACTACTCCGTTTGAAGGAACAGTGGCAATATATCCTTTCATGGCAACCATTGAAGTAGAATTGTCGGTAATTGGTGTCCATGTGCCTGTTGGCTCATAGTATGAATACATAGTATTTGATGCTGCTGTAAACACATTAGTTGTTGCACCGGATATTGGTGAAGAAACATACCAGTTACGACCTGTTGTCAGGTATTGCTCAACATTGGTAGAAGCAGCTGTAATTGTTCCGCCATTATCCAGTAAGGTACCTGTACCGGTTGCATCACTGTGAAGTGTAAATGCACCTGCTACTGTCAGCGTTTTTCCTGCTGCAAGAGTTAGTTTTCCACCAGGATTTACTGTCATTGTTTTCACTGTTGCATCAGCGTCTACAGTTAGTTCACCGCTGCTTACTGTTACATCAGTTGCTGAAGTAGGTGCATAGGTTGACAGATTTGCATCGGCTACAACGTTTACTGAAGGTGATACCGGAGTTACAGAATTGGAAGCATCGCTTGCCGAACCACTACCGGCACTGTTACGTGCTGTAACGGTAAAGGTATAGGCTGTTCCGTTGGTAAGACCGGTTACAACTATCGGACTTGAAGCGCCGGTGGCTGTATGACTACCCGGATTTGAAGTTACAGTATAGTCAATAATTGCTGAACCACCATTATCAGAAGGTGCTGTAAAGACTACTGATGCCTGTGCATTACCGGCAGTAGCTGTTGCTGCTGTTGGTACACCGGGAACTACGGCTGCAATTGTAAAGCCTGTTGCCGATGAACTTGCTCCATTGTAGCTAGCATCCGCTGCTACACTTGCTGTTACAGAATAAGTACCTACAGCAGTTGGTGCTGTTGCACTTGCACTATAACTTGTTCCACCTGTTCCCACATAACTATAAGTTACCGCACCTGTTGAGCCTGTTACATTTGAAGTGGAAGGACCTTGTGCTGAACCATTATAGTTAAAGCTGGTAGTTCCTGTTATAGAAATGCTTGAGTTTCCTTTTGGTGTTACAGAATTTGAAGCTGAGCTTGCTGAACCACTTCCTATACTGTTACGGGCGGTAACGGTAAAGGTATAAGCTGTTCCATTGGTAAGACCTGTTACAGTTAAAGGGCTAGAAGCGCCGGTAGCTGTATGATTACCCGGATTTGAAGTTACAGTATAATCAATTATAGATGAACCTCCATCGCTTGATGGTGCTGTAAATGTAACTGAAGCCTGTGTATCACCTGCAGTAGCGGTATCAATTGTTGGAGCTGTTGGAACTGAAAGTAGATAATCACCCAATCCAAAACTACCTACGCTTGTAATACCTGATGCTGTATATGTTCCGGTTGTACTATAAGAACTAACTGTACCTGCATTGTTTTGTAAAATTACAGCAGTTACGGTAGGTGTAAATCCTGTACCGGTCAGAGTTAAATCATAAGTATAACTTGTAGAACCTGCCTGAGCTATTGTCCAGTTACGTGCTAAAGTTGAAGTGGTATTTGCAGGTAATGTACCCGAAAAAGCACTTTCAGTCTGACTTACTGTAAATGTACTTGGAGTTACATTCAAAGCTGTAGCATTTATGGTTACCGGACGGTAGTTGCCACCTGCACCTGTCGGGAAAGTTTTTGAACCTGTGGCACCATAAATCATTGCCAAATTACCATCTACATAATTAGACGCCGATGCTCCGGTAATACTTCCGGCTGAACCAATAGTTAGTTTATTTGAACCGGTTGTCAGTAATCCTCCACCCAGAGTAAGAGTTCCATTTACTGTTTTGTCTGAAGTAAGCGTCAAACCTCCCTGCATAATATTCACATTGGTTGGTCCAGAGGTAGTACGCCATAAAGATTCATTGTTGGCAGCGGTAAAGGTCAATAGGTTTGTTCCGGCGGAACTTGCTGCTGCAGAGAGAATAAGCTGTGTACCGTTTATAGCTTCCACGGTTGTACCAGCTGTAATAGTGGTTCCTGAAACGAGCATACCTGGCACGATACTGGCATTAGCGGCATCCAAAGTAACCTGTGGGCTTCCTGTACCTGTAATGGTCGTTCCATTTTGAGTGGTAGAAGCAACCGGTGAATTCAAATTCAACGTACTGCCACTGCCATAGGTCAACGTACCTGAACCTGTAACTGAACCAAAGGTATTCTGTTGTAAAGTTCCATTGATAACTAAAGAACCGTTATTTACCAAACCACCGGTCAATGCGAGGGTCTTACCTGTGCTTACTGTAAATGTTCCATTGGAAACAGTCAACAGATTTAGTACATTAATATTACAGCCCGGAGAAAAAGTTCCACTGGATTTATTGTAAGTAAAATTATAAAAAGTTTCAGTTCCTGAGTTAGTATTGGTCATTGTTTGACCTGTTCCCGTAAAGACAACAGCACTGTTTGTATAAGCAGCTGCTCCAGGTGTATGCGTTGTGAACGTACCTGCATTACTCCAGTTTCCACCGGCTAAAGTAAAACTATATCCTGCTGATAAATCCAGGGTGGCCCCTGCAGCGATTGTCAAATCATTATTCAAAGATACAGAAGAGTTTATTTGACAAGTTCCGCTATTCACGCTAAGTGAGCCGGTTAATCCGGCACCAGAGATTAAACCGGATCCTTCAATTTGTGACAATTTAGCTGTTCCGCTGCTGTTGGAGAATACCAAATTGACGCGGTCGCTGGCTTGTGTACCATACTTGAAACCACCACTACCAACAGTGTATGTAATTCCACCTGATCCCGAATGAGTAATTGTTGCAGCATTGACAAATTGTAAAATTTTCGTTGCAGAAACAGTTAAAGCTGTTGTAGCTGAGCTTGCAATAGTTAATCCGGTATTAAGCGTAATATTGGTAGTCGGGTTGTAAGTATAAGCTGCTGTACCTGAAACAGTGAGTAAACCATATACACCAGGACCTGTTCCTGCAATTTCATTACCTGAAGTCACTGTTCCTGAAGTGATGTTCACATTGACCTTATCGGATGCCAAAGATCCCAATGTTGGAGCAGCCGACATAGAACCGGCAGAACGACTGATGGTACTTCCGTTAGCCATAGTCAGAGTAGAACTTGTTGTTAATACACCGCCGTTAAGAGCTAAAGTTCCATTTACTGTAACTGCTCCGGTGGCTGTAAAGTTAGCCCCAACAGCTAATGTAGAACCACTTCCTACTGTTGTTGTACCAGCAATGGTAGTCGTTGCTGTTGGAAAAGTAACCGTACCTGTTCCGCTAATCGATAAGTTTCCTGTCAATGCACCCGCTGTTGAAGTCGTAATTGCCTGGTTGTTGAATGTCAGGTTATTATCCCTGTTAATGGTCAACGTACCGAGAGTTGGAGCAGAAGTGAATACCGAATTCGGGATTGTAAATGCAGTTCCTCCGGTATTTCCAGCTGTTCCGAATATTAAATTTGTCAAATTGTCGGTTTTTATAGTTCCTGTTCCTCCTGCCGTCAAAACAATAGGAGTATTGCCATTCTGGAATGTAATAGTTGAGCCACTCGCGTCTATACCCGAACCGGCTTTTGACAAAGTGAGTGTACCATTAATCTTAATGTTTGTACCAGCTCCTACCGTATACAAAGCTGCTCCAGATGATGAACCAATTTCCAGATTATTAACCTCAACCGTCTTGCCGGCAGTTACTAATATTAAATTTGTAGTACCGCCTCTTTGTGCTTTGAGTCTTCCTG
>JBAXMR010000049.1:0-31178 GCA_037134195.1 Paludibacter sp.
AATAGTATTTGCTAAGACCGAATTCGGATGGTCAGCATGCTCCGTTTTATCCAACAGCCATGAATATGAAACTAAAAAAGACTTTCAGCGACCTGCTGATAAGTCCAAAACGCACTTTGTTGGTGGTTTTTGCACTCGTGCTGGGTATATGGGGTGTAGGAACAGTATTTGTATCCAACTTTATTCTGACCAACGACCTGAATGCCAATTACCAAAGTACAATTCCTGCTCAATTGATTCTGCATTCCGATGGGTTCGAAAAGCTGGATTTGAAGCAATTCAACAACCGTCCGGAAGTGGAAACAGCCGAATTACGCGATTTCTCGTTGCAACGAATCGAGATTTCTCCAAACGAATGGATTCCGCTTTGGCTGTATGGTGTAGATAATTTTGAAGACATGAAAATGGCGCGTATTTTTCCCGAAACGGGAAAGAAAATTCCTGATGCAGGAACTATGCTGATGGAACGCGACTGCAAACATGTAACTTCGATAGATACCGGCGACTCGCCACGGGTACGCATTGGCAGCAAGATGACGGAAATAAAAGTGAGCGGCATTTGTTTTGACCCGGCACAAGCACCAGCCACGCAGGACGCATTTATTTACGCTTATACCGACAAAAAAAGTTATAGTCAGATTACGGGCTTGCTTTCCAACCAACGATTGATTGTTCGTTTGAATAATGTTCACTCAGCCGATGACGTAAAACGGGTTTCGGACGTATTGGTGAAGGATTTAAACACCCAGGGAATCACCATCAGCTCCGTTGAAATACCCAAGTTCAACGAACATCCACATCAATGGCAGTTGAACACGCTGTTGTTTCTGATTGGAACGATTGGATTGCTGGCATTTATCATGGGCGCAGTGTTGGTTTCGCAACTTATGCGGTCGGTAATGGCAAGTCAGGTCCGCCAAATCGGCATACTGAAAGCCATTGGCGGTTCGCAGTTTCAGATTTTTCAGATCTACATTGCCATGTTGTTGATAATGGGATTAATTGCTGGACTAATTGCCGTTCCATTATCAGTAATTAGTGGAAATGCATTTTCTCAATTTGTGGCGTATAAACTGAATTTCAATATACTGACTACCACTATTCCCTTATCTGTGTATGCAATTTTGATTGCAGCCAGTTTGTTGCTTCCGGTAGTTTTGTCTGTCGGCATTTTATTGAAAGGAACAGCCATATCGGTAAAAGAAGCCCTGAGCGATTACGGAATTTCGCAGAATGCAGGTTCTCGTGAATATAAATCAATGAAAAAGTTGCCTGTAACCAATACCTTTATGCTGGCTGCCCGAAATTCGGTGCGCAACAGTCGGCGATTGGCGGTAACCATATTAGCCATGGCGTTAGGCGTTGCTATTTTCAGCACCGGTTTCAATGTTCGGCAATCACTTTACAACTTGCTTTCGAACGTGAAAAATGAAATGCGCTACGATGTGCAGGTTGTACTGAGCAAACAGGTTTCAAAAGAAGATGCGCTCCGTCCGTTTAAATCGCTCGATAACGTGAAGCTCATTCAGTTGTGGAATGGCGGTCGTGGCGAGATTCAATCCAAACTGCTATCAACCAACAAAGGTGTCGGAATTGTGGCACTTCCAACCCATACCGATTTGCTGAAAATGAAGTTTATTAAAGGTTCGTGGATTGCATCTTCGGCTGATATAGAGATAGTAATGAACCAACAAGCGTGGGATATTTACAAACAACCCGCCATTGGTTCGGAGGTAATGCTGACCATCGAAAACAAAAACATCAAAACACGATTAGTGGGCGTTACAGAGCAATTTGAAAAGGCAAAGGTTTACATGGATATTGACAAATATGATGCTATTTTCAATCCGAATCATTTGGTCAACAGCATTATGTTTGTAGCTAAAACAAATGATTATGAAAGTGTTATGGATTTAAAGAAAAACATCGAGCAAGCCATTACACCCACCGATTTCAAGGTGTTATACGTGATGTCTCAGGCTGAAAGGGTGAAAATCATCTACGACCATCTGAATATCATTCTTATGACCATTGTTTTTCTGTCGTTTTTGGTTTTGGTGGTTAGTGCTATCGGCATGGCATCGGCAACAGGTATCAATATTATGGAGCGAACCCGCGAAATAGGTGTTATGCGTGCGATTGGCGCCACTCCCAAAAAGATTTACTCCCTGTTTGTGATGGAAGGAACCATTACCAGCGTATTGAGCATTGCACTTGGATTGATTCTTTCGGTACCATTGAGCAAATTGGCCGCCATTTTCTTCGGAAATTTAATGTTGGGCAAAGAAGCCGAGCTGCAATATGCTTTCAGTCCGCTGGGATTTGCCATCACCGTAGTAGTAACCATTTTATTTGGTTGGCTGGCAAGTAGAATTCCTGCAAAATCGGCCATTAAAGTGCCTACACACAAAGCATTGTCGTACGAATAAAAACAGAAAAAATGAAAAAACTAATCGTCATAATATCCTGCATTATACTTTTTGCAGTTTTCAATGCCCCGGCCCAGCCCCAAGAAACAAAAGCTAATCTGACATTCAACTTAAGCGGTTTTGCCGATAATTCTGGGCAAGTGTTGGTTCAACTGTTTCGCAAAACCGATAAAGTCCCTACCAAGCCTTTCAAGGTGATTATCTCCCAAATTGCGAACAGAAATGCCCGAGTCGTTATTCCAGAAATTGAATACGGAGAATATGCTGCCATTATTGTTCACGACCAGAATGCTAACGGGCACATCGACCATAGTTGGGGAATTCCGTCCGAACCGTTGGGTTATACCAACAAATGGAAACTGACTGTTCTCTCGGGAATGCCAACGTTTGAGAAGCTGAAATTTACGTTTAGTGAATCGGGAAATTCTCAATCAGTTGAAATGAAAGTAAAATAATCAATTATTTATAAATAGAACGATGTACTAATGAGCTTAAAAACAGGCTATTAGTACATCTTTTTGTATCTTTAAAAAATCATAATTTTAAAAAGACACATTAAACATTTCAATATTAAATCAATAATCCTGTTTCATCAAACTCCACAGCTTGCCATTTTCCATCAATCAACTGATGCATGGTTTTGAATCCGGCAGCTTTTAGTGCTTCGAAAGTGGGATGAAAACTATCTAGGATATTGGTTGGATAATGACAATCTGAATTTACCACCACAGGAATCTGAAGTTCATTAATTAGTGGAAAAAATTGAATATCGGGGTATGTTATACCTTTATCAACAAATGACTTAGTATTGATTTCGAGGATCAATTCCTTTTGTTTAATCAATTGCAATGAATCACTGACCCTATTTCTGTACCAAACCGAAGATTTTTCAAAATCAGCACATTTAGAAGCATTCATTGCAATTTTATCAAAATGTCCTACAATATCAAAACCACCTTTCCCAATCATTTGGTCGCTGATATCAAAAAATCGTTCAACAGCCGGTCGTATTTCGCCATCGAATAGAATCTTCAGACCGACGAAAAAATCACGAAAATTACCATCAATCGTCCAGAAATCTCCACTTGGCAGCTGATCCATGTAATGAATGGAACCAATCAGATAATCCATATTTTCGGCAGAATATAATTCATTTTGAATTTCAATATAATTGTGGATATAATCAACTTCCAAACCGATAAAAAGCTCAACTTCAGACATGTATTTTTCTTTCAACCGATAAAATTCATTCTGATATTCACCAAAATCATCTAACTTCATATTCCAAAACGTATCGAAAGGTAGCGGAGCATGTGACGAAAAACCATATTTTCGAACACCTTTGGCAATAGCAAACCGAACAAATTCTTCCATTGAACTACGACCATCGCAGAATGTACAATGACTGTGATAATTAGCAAAATACATGAATAATTTATACTTTTTGGGGTTTTAGGTTCGGATAGAATTGTGAAATGCAAAAATAACAAAAAAGCGTTTATTGACCAAATAAATTGCTGGGGGAAAACTGCTAAATTTTCCATGTTTTCGTTCCAAAGTCCGATTTTATTAATAAATAAAAGTATATTTGCAACCATTCATTCTTTTCTGAAAAATGCAGTCAACCACGAATAAACATATATTTCTCTCAATTCTGCTAATTATTTTTTCCTGCAGATTTTTGATGGCTCAAAACGATAATTCGACAACTAATTCAATGAATCAGCAGTCGGAAGATGAACGCCTGCTATACAATATGCAATGTAATCAGGCTTTTAAAACAACTTTAAAAGATAATTCGGTTGTATCTTATCAAAATTTTTTAAAGATTTTTTCCGATTGTGACCGTGCATTTGCAGCAGAAGATAGTTTATTTGCAATTGCATCGCGCAGCGAAAATTTGAAAACACTGAGATTCTGCATAGACAACTTTAGGGGAACAAAACGATCAAAAGCATTAAAACTCTATTACGATATTTTTACTGCCGATGGTGAGAGTCAGTCTTTGGATGAATTCTACAAAACTTTTGGTAATGAGTTTTCTTTCAAAGTAAAAACTAAAGACTATGAGCTGGCAAGACTCTCAAACAGACTCATGTTACACCTACCCTACAACGATTGGAAATTTCAAAAATATGATGAATATATTCGGTTAGCTGCACCACGTGAAAAAGCTTTTGTGGCACTTCAACGAATGATTTCAAATGATATTTCAAACAGAAACTGGAATTCAGCTATCAAAAAAGTAAAAACGTATGCTCATTATTTCGGGAGTCACAACAAGAAAATTGAAGACTTGTTATATTTATTAACTGAAAAATGGAATACCTACGTAAAAATAAGTCCGGTTGGCAAAGGTATTAATACTGAAGATGGTGGCGAATATTCCCCTGTTATTACAGGAAACGAAGAACAAATGTATTTCTGTGGAATAGGACGTAAAGACAATCTGGGTGGTGAGGATATTTTTGTTTCCAGAAAGGGAACTGATGGCTGGGGAAAAGCCCGCGTTGTACCTGAATTATCAACTAAACTTAATAACGAAGCACCTGTAAGCATTTCGTCGGATGGAAATATTATTATGCTTTTTAAATCGGGAAAACTTTACTACTCCCAAAAAACAACGTCAGGATGGTCGAAAATTTTTGAATTCCCAAAACCAATTAATGGGGATGGATGGCAATTAGATGGCATGCTTACAAGCGATGGAAAAGGATTAATTTTTTCTTCAACCCGAACAGGTGGTTACAATCATTTCAGTTCGCTCCAGAAATATCACGGAGATGAACTTTACCCATCGGATATCTATATTTCATTGAAAACAGCTGACAACCGTTGGGGTGATCCTATTAACCTTGGCCCAGAAATAAATACACCCTATTGTGAGAGGACACCTTTTCTGCATGCCGATATGAAAACGCTATATTTCAGTTCGGATGGTCATGGAGGGTTGGGTAAACTTGATGTATTCAAATCGACACGATTAGCCGATACCTGTTGGACTTGCTGGAGCGAACCAATAAATATGGGAAAGGAAATAAACACTGAACTTTCTGACGTGGGTTATAAAATTTCTACTTCTGGCGATAAAGCGTATTTCTCATTCGAAAGACGTACAAATTCCAATTCAAGCATTTTGCTTCTGCTTGATGTTTCAAGTAGTATGTCAGGTTCAAAGTTAAGAGTATTAAAAGACGCAACCAAAGCTGTAACTCAGGCTGCTATTCAAAACAACTCTGAAATTGCCATTCTCACATTTGCCAACGAGTGTGTGCGTCCAATTACTGATTCATGTGAATTTTCGAGAGAGTATACTCCAATAATGGAATTTATCGAACGAATTAAGGTAGGTGGTGGTACACCCACTTTCGAAGCTTATGAATATGCATGTAATTTTATCAGAAGAAACTCCGACCCGCTATCCAAGAACAAAGTTATTGTCTTACTTTCGGATGGTGATGCTAATGGTTGTTCACAACTGGACTCGGTTCTTTTACGTATAAAGCAAATGGAAAATGTCTATAAAACTCAAACAATTTTATACGATTTTTCGGAAAATAGCGAAGCCTACAATGATTTACAAAGAATTGCAACCTTTTCGAACGGGAAATTCTATTCCAGCAAACAATTTGACGATCTTGGAAGTGCATTTGAAGCTGCAAATAATGACATTTTGAACTTCAGTTTGTCTGGTGATAAAGATATTTACAGTTTTAATCTACCTAAAAATCTGCGACCAGATTATGTTGCCACAGTTTCCGGAAAACTCCTGACCAAAGATAATAAACCAATGGACGCTGAAGTGAAGTGGGACGATTTGAAAACCGGTAAAAATATGGGAGTTGCAAAAAGTGATCCGATTGATGGAAGTTACTTTATTGTTTTGCCATCGGGTAAAATTTATGGATATTATGCTGAAAAAGAATCATATTTGTCAATTTCACAAAACATTGACCTTAGAGGAGGTGATAAACCTAAACGCGTAAAAGAGAATATTAATATGGTTTCACTGAAACAATTGGTTGAAAGCGGCGATGCCATAAAAGTTAATAATGTGTTTTTCGATTTTGCAAGATGGGATTTATTATCCATTTCGTACCCCGAATTGGATCGTTTAGCGCGATTTATTATCTCAAAAAAAATAAAAATTGAACTCAGCGGACACACAGATAATGTCAGCTCAGTACAAACGAATCAAATTCTTTCAGAAAAACGAGCTAATGCCGTGAAAGAATATCTTTTAAAAAAGGGTTGTACACCGAATCAGTTAATTAGTATTGGATATGGAAAATCAAAACCTTGTGCTACTAATAAAACCGAAGTAGGAAGAGCTAAAAACCGCCGTGTGGAGTTGAGAATTCTTAAATAAACAAAGACCTGAATGAGTGATAATAACTATATAATTTCTTCCAACCTAAAGCAACCACGTTACCTCAACTATAATCAGGTTCTGAAAACCGAATTTTCCGAGCGTATTCAAAAAATCTCCATTAATGCTGGATTTACTTGCCCAAACCGCGATGGAAGCAAAGACAGAGGTGGTTGTACTTATTGTAATAATCAATCTTTCAGTCCACAATACAGCCTCCCAGTTAAAAGTGTTAGTCAACAAGTAGTTGAAGGTATTGCTTTTTTTCATCACAAATATCAGACACAATATTACCTGGCTTACTTTCAATCGTACACCAACACATACGATGCACTTGAAAACTTAAAAGCCATTTACGAGGAAGCACTTTCACACCCGCAAGTTAAGGGAATTGTAGTAGGAACCCGCCCCGACTGCGTAAATGAGAAACTGCTTGATTATTTTGCTGAACTGTCGAAAAGCGTCTATGTAATGATTGAGTATGGCATTGAATCAACCAGCGACGAAACCCTCCGTTTCATTAATCGTGGGCATAATTATGCTTCTTCTGTAGAAGCAATTAAAGCCACTTCTTACCGTGGACTAAGAACAGGAGCACATTTGATTTTGGGTTTACCAAACGAAAATCGTGAACAAATTTTGATACATGCCGACAAGATATCTCAGCTGCCACTCACCGCACTGAAACTCCATCAATTGCAGTTGGTAAAGAAAACAGTTATGACTAAGCAATTTAGTGAACATCCTGAGTGGTTTAATCTTTATACCGCCAACGAGTATATTGATTTGGCTATAGACTTTCTGGAACGCATGAATCCTGAAATTGCCATTGAACGTTTTGTTTCACAATCACCCAAAGTACTATTAATAGCACCTGAATGGGGATTGAAAAACTTTGAGTTCACTGCTAAAATAGAAAAAAGACTGGAAGAGCGAAACACATGGCAGGGAAGGCTTTTTAATTAATAATTAAAAATTAATAATTAATAAACTGATTGCATAAAATAACTGATAAAATATAATTTTCATTTAAACAATATGTGCTAATGCTTGTTTATTTTGGAAATAAAGGATTTGGAATATTGATTATTAACTATTAATTTTAAAATATGTTATGGCATTACAAGTAGGTGACAAAGCTCCGGCAATATTTGGAGTAAATCAGGATGGAAAAGAAATTAAATTAGCTGATTTTGCAGGTAAAAAAGTGGTTTTATACTTTTACCCAAAAGACAGCACACCAGGTTGTACAGCTCAGGCTTGCAGTCTACGTGACAACTACAGCGAATTACAGAAAGCTGGTTATGAAGTCATTGGCGTGAGTGCAGATAGTGCTTCATCACATCAGAAATTCATTTCAAAACAGAATCTACCGTTTAATCTGGTTGCCGACACAGACCAAAAGCTATCCGAAATTTTCGGCACATGGGGCGAAAAATCTATGTATGGACGTTCGTATATGGGAATGTTCCGAACAACCTTTATTATTGACGAAACCGGAACAATAACCCGCATTTTGTTGCCCAAAGAAGTAAATACAAAAAATCACGCTGCCCAGATACTCTGACCTAAGCAGATTTTGAAAAATATCAGAGTCTTACCCAAATTGTAAGACTCTTTCTTTATTTGTACTTTTGTATTCAAAAAACTGAAATGGCGCACCCTCAAATCAACAAATTCATTGAAAAACTTCAACTCTTTATCGAAAATAAAGAATTGATTAAGCTTACACTGGCAGGAAAAAGAGATCAGACATCTGATTTGAAGAAGCTGATTATTACCACTGTAGAGCTTAAAAGAGGATATTGTCTGAATTTTGTGTTCCGTCACAACACCAAAGATATTACCAAAAACTACGAAATAGCTGAAGGAATAGGTTTGGTGACAAATGCATTGGAAAATGACTTCCTGAATGCAGAATTATTCTCCAAAAATGAAAATATCAGCATTAACACTTTGCTTAATGGTAATGTAAAACTGAAAATCACCCCATCAGCCATGCAAACTCCGGTCACTTTCACTCACGATAAAGCGAAGGAACGACTGATTAATCCGCATGAAAACATTTACTTACGTGAACTGGGAATAACTAATGTAAATTGGGAAGTACGGCGCGAAATGAGCGATAAGTACAAGCAAATTAATCAGTATATTGAACTGCTGGCACCAAATCTGACTGAACTGTCAGCAATCGAAAAACTTCATGTGGTGGATATGGGTTCGGGTAAAGGCTACCTGACTTTTGCCTTGCACGATTACCTGACAAATAAGCTCAACCTGAATGTAAAAACCATCGGTGTAGAGTTTCGGGAAGATTTGGTGAATACTTGTAACTCAATTGCTCAGAAGTCTGGATTTGACTGTCTGAGTTTTGTAAAAGGAACCATTGAAAAAACCGAACTGGATAAAATCAACCTGTTGATTGCACTTCATGCATGCGATACCGCCACCGATGACGCGATTTTCCGTGGAATTAAGTTGGGTGCAGAACTGATTGTATGCGCTCCCTGTTGCCACAAACAGATTCGTAAAGCTATGAATGTCAACAATGTACTGACAAACATAACCCGATTTGGAATTCTAAAAGAACGTCAGGCTGAGATTATTACCGATACGATTCGGGCTTTGATTTTAGAGGCTTATGGTTATAAAACCAATGTTTTTGAATTTATTTCATTGGAACATACACCAAAAAATGTGATGATTGTCGGACGAAAAATTCAGCATAAAAAGATAGATAAAGAGCAGATTTTAAAAGATATAGTTGCTATTAAAAAGTTGTACAGTATCGAAAAACATTATCTTGAAACTTTACTTAATCTGTAAAAATAATTTTGAAATTCAAAGCTGTTGATTCATTGTTACGATAAATATTTTGCATAAAAATAGATTATAACTACCGTCAATATCCAATATTTTACTATATTTGCAAATAAAAACTAATATAAAATGAGAAATAACTTTAACCCATGGCATCAGGTATCTCCTCATACCGAATCACCCGATGTTGTAAAAGGTATTATTGAAATTCCAAAAGGAACGCACGCAAAATATGAACTTGACAAAGAAAGTGGTTTATTGAGGCTTGACAGAGTACTTTATTCATCTGTTTATTATCCTCATAACTATGGATTTATCCCGCAAAGTTTTTGTGAAGACCATGACCCATTGGATATACTTATTCTGTCACAGATTGATTTTGTGCCACTTTGTATTGTTGAAGCAAAGGTTATTGGTGTCATGCGAATGTTGGATAACGGAGAAGCTGATGATAAAATCATAGCTGTAGCTGCGGGTGACCCTAGTGTAAATCATTACAATGACATTTCGGAACTTCCACCCCACATGATTACTGAAACAATGAGCTTTTTTGAAGATTATAAGAAGTTGGAAAACAAAACAGTGGTGGTTGAAAAATTCTTTGACAAAGCAACAGCAATGACAATTCTTGACGATAGCTACAAAATGTACCAAAAGCACTTTGGAGAGCTTCATAAGTGGTTTTATGGAAAATAATCTTATAAATGTATATAAGAATCCCCTTAAATTGATTTCAATTTAAGGTTTTTTTTATAGAAGTCATCTGTAGTGCTCAAATCTGAGATTACAGAGTAGTATATCGTTTTATAGCAATGAATTTAAATAAATTGACTGCAAAGTGGGTTTAAATTGTAATACAAACTAAATGAAAAGGGAGAACTAATAAATTGTTCTCCCTTTCTTCTAGTTGATATAAGTACTAACTACACGTCTGATTCCTTCTTCAAGGGTAATAGTAGGTTTCCAACCCAAACTGTTTAATTTGGATACATTTAGTAGTTTACGGGGCGTTCCATCGGGTTTGGAACTGTCCCATATTATTTTCCCTTTATAATCTACCGTTTTCCGAACAATTTCCGACAATTCTTTAATTGTTTGATCTTGACCCCAACCGGCATTTACCTGTGATGGTAGCGTGTCGGGAGCATCGTAATTCAGTAAAAGATATACGCTCGAATCAGCCATATCGTCCACATGAAGAAATTCTCGCATTGGTGAACCTGTTCCCCACAAGGTGATTGAAACTTCATCATTATGAGTTGAAATACCATATTTGCCCAAAACCTGAAGAATTACATCATCGCTGAAAGAACCATTTACACCTTCAATCGGGCGTTTGTTCAGGTCAGTACGTAATTTTGACCAGTCATTTTCCATAAGGCATTTACCAAGGTACATCTTGCGAATCAAAGCCGGCAAAACATGCGATTTTTCCAAATCATAATTGTCGTTTTGTCCGTAAAGATTGGTTGGCATAATGGAAATAAAATTGCAGCCATACTGAGCATAATAAGCTTCACACATTTTGATTCCAGCAATTTTAGCGATTGCGTATGGTTCATTTGTGTCTTCTAAAACGCCTGTAAGCAATGAATCTTCACGAATAGGTTGTTCGGCCATTCGTGGATAGATGCATGATGATCCGAGGAACAAAAGCTTTTTCACACCATGTAGGTAACTTTGATGAATCACATGATTCTGAATCATCAGGTTTTCGTAAATAAACTGTGCGCGATAGGTGTTATTTGCCACAATTCCACCTACCTTGGCAGCTGCCAGCACCACATATTCCGGTTTTTCAGTTTCAAAAAAACGTGCAACATCTTGTTCTTTGAGCAAATCAAGTTCGTCGAGCGAACGTGTTACAAAATTAGCAAATCCTTTTGCTTCAAGATTCCGTTTTATGGCAGATCCAACCATTCCTAAATGGCCGGCAATATATATTTTAGCATTTTTATCCATGACTTCAATCTGCCGATTATTCAAAGTAGTTTAAAATTCTAAAGCCACCTTCCTTTAAATAAGTCTCTTTTTTCATTAGTTTTACATCAGATTTCATCATGTCGACAACCAATCCTTTCAAATCATATTCCGGAATCCAATTTAGTCTGGTGCGTGATTTGGTAGCATCACCAATCAATAAATCAACTTCAGTGGGTCGGAAATAATTGGCATCCACTTCAACAACAGCTTCTTTTATTGATTTAATTCCTTCAAAAAATTCCGCACCAACATGTTCGGTAAATATTGATTCATCAACACTACCAATATAACCTTTTTCGTCAATACCTTCGCCTTTAAAATCAATGATAATACCAATTTCAGCAAAAGCCATGCACACAAATTCTCGAACTTCGGTAGTGATTCCGGTAGCAATTACATAATCGCTAGGTTCGTCTTGTTGTAAAATAAGGTACATAGCACGTACATAATCTTTCGCATGTCCCCAATCACGTTTAGATGAAAGATTTCCAAGGAATAATTTGCTTTGCATTCCCATAGCAATGCGAGCTGCAGCACGCGTGATTTTTCGCGTTACAAAAGTCTCACCACGCAAAGGAGATTCATGGTTAAACAAAATTCCGTTGCTTGCATGAATACCATACGCTTCGCGGTAATTAACCGTTATCCAGTATGCATACATTTTAGCAACAGCATAGGGTGAACGTGGATAAAACGGAGTGGTTTCTTTTTGGGGAACTTCCTGAACCAAACCATACAACTCTGAAGTCGAAGCTTGATAGATTCGGGTTTTTTTTGTAAGATTCAGCAAACGAACAGCTTCCAAAATTCTTAATGTGCCTATTCCATCTGCATTGGCAGTATACTCAGGAGTATCAAAACTTACTTTTACGTGACTCATTGCAGCCAGATTGTAAATTTCGTCAGGTTGAGTTTCCTGAATAATTCTTGTCAGGTTCATTGAGTCAGTCATGTCACCGTAATGCAACACTAAATTTCTGTCATCTACATGTGGATCTTGATACAAGTGATCAATGCGATCAGTGTTAAAAAGCGATGATCTACGTTTTAAACCATGAACAATGTATCCTTTTTTCAAGAGAAGTTCGGCTAAATAGGCGCCGTCCTGACCTGTGATACCTGTAATTAAAGCTACTTTTTTCATTGTGATATTTATGATTGATTATTGATAGTAATATTTACAATTCAGAATCATCTTCATAATAATGAAGATATTTATCTGCTTCTCCCTTCTTCCTCTTGCTGGCATAACCATAACTATATCCGAACAGATATGCATATTTATATAATTTATACCTGGAGTAGCGGCTTCCATCATCTAACACATCGTTAAGCACAGTGTAAATATGAGGCAAATTGTCTTGTTTTAACTGAGCACTTAACTTCTTGAAGAAAGTTTTATTCGTTTTGTTATTTCTTACTATAAACAAATTAATATCAGTCATGTGAGCTAATGAATATGCGTCTGTAACCATTCCAATAGGGCTTGAATCAACAATTATATAATCATATCGTTTACGTAATTCGTCAAACATTTCAATTAATTTCTCCGATCGGATTAACTCACCCGGGTTAGGAGGAATAGAGCCGGCTGGTAAAATATCAAAATCAGCTTTTGGCAATTGAAAGATAACTTCATCCAATGTACATTGACCAACCAAATAATTAGTGACACCATTGGGTTGAATAATATTAAATCTTTGATTGACACTTGGTTTTCTTATATCCATATCTACCAATAAAGTCTTCTTACTAGCCATTGAGTAAATTGAGGCCAGATTTATCGAAAAATATGTCTTACCATCGCCTGACTCTGTTGATGTAACAAGAATCATAATATTTTTTTTTCGTTTAACTATAAACTCAACTCTGGTTCGGATAACACGGAACATTTCTGTAAATGCAGATCTGGGATTTTTTGCCACCAATAAAGGGTCACTGCTTTTTGTATGTCTAACTGCCCCGATAAGTGGAAAAGTTGAGTTCTTTTCAACATCTTTTGTTGAACGGATTGTACTATTTAACATTTCTTTTAAAACAACAAATGCAAGAGGTATTAATAACCCAAAAAGCAAAAACATTAAAGTTGTTTTCTGCTTTTTATCTGAATTTGTAATTGAAAGTACGCGTGCTTTATCCAGAATAGAATTATCAGGAGTATTTGATGCCTTTAAAATTTCAGACTCAGCTCTTTTCTGAAGGAAAAAAGTATAATAGTTATCATCCATTTTGTATTTTCGCTCAATAGCATTCATCGCTATTTCTTCTTGAGGTAATTCGTTAATTTGTTTGTTTAATGTTGAAAATCTTCGGTTTACGTCATTCTTCTCAATCTCAAGCCCTACTCTCATGTTTTTTACAACTTCAAGAACAGTTTGCTTTGCAATATCAATCTGTTTTGTATATTTTGCATAATACATATTTTTCTCAGTTACATCAGCCCGTTGATTGTATAATTCATTAATTTGCTGAATAGCAGTCATCAATAAAGGCTCATTTAATCCAAGACTTGATGGTGCAATCACAGCTCCATCGGCCATATTGGTTTTTAAGTACTTGATAAGGTAATCCAGATAAGTTTCACGCAATTTTAAATCGGCTTGTTGAGCATCGTATTTTGATGCTTTTCCTAACAATTCAGTTCCATGACTTGAAACATCAACAATTTTCTTATTTTGACGGAAATTTGTCATTTCGCCTTCAGATACACTCAGAGATTTCTTAACCTGACCTAACTGACCATTAATAAATTTAATGGTTTTATTTGCTGCATCATTTTTTCTATCAAGATTGTCATCAAGAAAAGTCTGGCAAAGTTCATTAATGAAATCTATGTCTCTGTCAGGAGTATCACTTGTAAGTGAAATTTGCAAAACTGAAGAACCTTCAACAACATAACCAAAATTAATTCGCGAAGAAAAATCCGATATTAAAGATTCTTTTGTTCTGAATTTGAAATATATTTCCATATTTCCCATAAACTTGTTGGCGTTGTTTATAGTAATAAAAAACATATTATGTTGAATTTGTTGACCATAGCTTCCGTCTATTTTGAAATTACTCAGAAGTTTATTATCCTCAACCGTTATAGTAAAAGTTCCATTTGACCGCAAGTTTATTTTAAATTGTAAATTATAAGCTTCGGGAGATATATAATCCGACTGGATTATAATTGGTGAAGTTTTATACATGTTTCGGATTTTAAAACTCCCTTTTGATATGTAATCCACTTTAAAAAATGGCAAACTGTCTACTACTCTACCAATGAGGTCATTCGACCCAAGCATAATAACCTGATTATTGGTGTTTTTATATCCCTGTTCAACGCCAAAGCCTTGCATAAGTGCCTGAGTGCCACTCGACATAACTTTATTATCTTCAATCATTACTGTTCCGGCAGTCTGGAAAGTAGGTTTCCACGACCTATTTTCCAAATAAGCTAATCCGAGTGATAAAATAATTCCAATTACAAATAAATACCAGTAATGAAGAAAATATGAAACCCACTCCATGATGTCAAATCCGGATTCTTCATCTTCTACAAAAATCTTTTCATTATTATTTTGTTCCATGATATATTTATTCGAAATAATAAGTTATAATTATTTTAATTAAATTATTTAGTATAATTTAAAACAGCTAATAGAATTGAAAACGAGAATGAAATCACATTTATTAATGCTGAAAAAGTGTTTACTTTATAAAAACTTGAGAAATCTCGCTGTATGTAAATTATGTCGTTTGGGTATATGTAGTAATACTTTGAGTCAATTATACTTTTAGGTCTGATATCAAATTCCAGAATTTGAGTTCCTTTTTCTGTATCACGTATAATTCTAATATGTTTTCGGTCACTCGTTTCATTGAAATCCCCCGACATTGCTAAAGCCTGAAAGATTGTGAGTTTTTGTTTGTAAATTGGGAAAATACCGGAACCTGCATCTCCAAAAATTGTAAAAGTTTTATTTGACAGGCTTAACTTCACTGTAGCATCAGGAATTAATTCTTTAAGACGTACTTCTATCGCTTTGGTGGCTTCAGTGATTGTTAACCCTTTTATGTATATATGAGACACAAACGGCAAATCAATTGTACCATCAGTATGTACACGATAAGTAATCATGCTTTGATTTGTTGAAGATGAAGTTTGAGGGGAAATGAGTTTGGAAATTGTTTCATCAGCTGTTATAAGTCGATAAATAATTTCATCGTTTACCTGAATTCGATAATCAGAATAAATTGACTTTTCATAAGTTGGAAGTAATTTGTTGTTTTCCTGAAGTAACCGCAAGTTTTTATAATTATAGCACGAAGTCATACTAAGGGCTATAATTAAAGTAGTAAATATCTTTATAGAGTTCTTCATTTTCATATTTTACAAACAAAAAATAAATTTCAATTAGTCTTTGGTTTAATTAAATAATACACTCCAATGATAAATGAAAGACTGGTAATTACTGTCGATACTGTAGACCATATAGTCGTTGACCCAAAAAATTGTTCGTTAAGTGGTTGAAGGAAAATAACATCGTCTGGTTCAATGTAATAAAATTCCGAGTTTATAATGTCTATACTTCTAATATCGAATGTCTTAACAATATTTCCTTTTTCAGTAACCCGTAAGATTTTAATTCTACTTCGATCTGTAAATAAAGTCACATCACCTGCTAAAGCTAATGCCTGATATATGTTAATCTTTTCTTTCGGAAAAGTAAACTTTCCTGATTTTCCAGCCCCAATAACACTGAATGTTTTTCCAATCAGACGTACATCTACTGAATTTACTTTAAGAATTGGCAAAATTGCATTTTCAATAATTTCCTTCGATTGCCGAAGGCTTTTACCCTTCACATTTATTTCCCCAATAATTGGGAAAATTATACACCCATTTGGCTGAATTAAATAGGTATACAAATCTAAAATATCATTAGAACCACTTGCTGATTGAATCAACTGCATGCTGTTATTAGACAAACCGTTAAACAAACTATTTGTTTTTTCGTCTGTGGAATATACCTGAACATACAATCTGTCATTTTCTTTCAAAAGATATTCTCTATAAGAAAATGTATCCTTATAGGCAGGAATAAAATCTTTTGGAGCTTGTAGGTAATTTGTATGGTGGGTTGTTATACACGATGCTAATGTAATAAACAGCATCAAAATGAACAATAATCTCGTTAACAATTTTCGCATTACAAAGTTTTTTGAGAAATTGGTAGCAAAGATAAACAAATTATCTAAATTAGTTGCATTATAGATTATTTTCCCACTTGATTCATTCTACTGATTTCCCTTCTTTCCGGTTAACAAGTAGTGTTAATGAACCCCTCTCATATAAACAGGATTTTTTTAATATATCTAATAAGCTCAATACTCATTCCTCAGGATTATTAACTGTTTCTATTTTCCTAATATTAATGTATCAATGCGATTCACTACTATTAGTTGCTTCAAACTCTACTATATTACATATTCTTTACAATCTCTCAAAAACCTCTTTGGCAAAAGTTTCCAGTCCCGGATCTCTTGCTCCCATAAGTAAGAGCACTGTAGGTTCTATGATGTGAGATTTTAAAGCTTCTACTAAATCATTTCGATTTTCAATAAAAAAGGCATTCTTACCAAGTTTCTGCAAATCAGTTATCAGGTCGTTAGCCGAAATATCTTTCACTGCCGAACCTCCTGCATAAAAAATTTCACTCATCCATATTTCGTCTTGCGGACGTAATACAGCAGCAATTTCCCTAATAAAATCACGACGCAGGAATCGGGTAGGACCATAGCCATGAGGCTGAAACCACGCAATTACTTTCGGAGCAATAGGTTGACAAGCCGAGATTGAAGCGGCACATTTTGCCGGATTATGTGCGTAGTCGTCAATTAGCAATACAGCATTTTTCTTGCCTATAATCTGATGACGGCGATAAATGCCTTCATAATGAATAAGTGCATCTGCACAAGTTTGAATAGTTACTCCCAATCGGTTGGCCACCGCAATAGCTGCCAATGCATTTTCCATATTGTGTCTGCCTACCGTGTTCATTGTGAAAGTGATACCGTTTACATTAAACTGAATCTGAAACCCCTTTTGTACAAAATCCTTAGCAATAAATCCTGCACGAATACTTACATCGGCAGCAAAGTCATTTTCTGCGTGCAACGAAAGTCTTGCTGCTATTTTGTTGGAACGGTTGGTGATGAAAATTCCACGGGTGTTACTGCGAAAGGTACTGAAGATTTTCAACAGATCTTCAATTTCCTGGTGATCTTTATCAATGTTCAGTAGCAGTCCTATTTCGGGATGATATTGAACAATTGAACCATCGCTTTCGTCGGCTTCAATTACGAGCCATTCACCTTTTCCTACTTTGGCATTACCAATTTTTCCTTCGCGGATAATGCTTGTCAATCCTGCACCGCTGATAATACTTGGTTCAAGACCAGCATATTCCAAAATATCAAAAATCATAGCTGACGTAGTACTTTTTCCAGAGGTTCCGCCTACAGCTATTGTTTTTTTACTTTCCGAAATCAATGCTAATACTTCGGAGCGTTTCAATATCGTGATGTTTAGTTCTCTGGCCTTTTTTACTTCATAAACTGTATCTTCAATGGCAGTTGAGACCACTACTAAATCAGTTTTTTTGTTGATACCGCTTCCGTTCTGCAAAAAACACTGAATACCTTCTGCTTCCAGCTTTTCTTTCGTTTTGTTGACTGTGTCTGGTGTAAAATAGCGGTCGCTGCCACTCACATTCTTGCCAATGCCTTGTAAATACTGAGCTATTGCACTCATTCCGGTACCTGCTACTCCTATAAAGAATATGTCGTTAAATTGATTGATGTTCATTCTACTGAAAACATTTCTTGTTTGAAAATCTAAGTTCAAAAGTAACTAAAAAATAGAGTTTCAGCAAAAAAAAGATAAATTCATGGAAATGTTTTTCAATAATGACTTTTTTGTTGCTATTTGAAACATTAAAATACACCAGTTACTTATTGTACACTATACATAAAGCTATCTCATTTTAGCTATTCTCTTAATTGTTTTATTTCAACATAGTTAGTCGAATAATCCAATAAATACTTATTGTATATTAAACAGTATTTATTAAATAGATATTGTAATTAATACAGTATTCAAAGTATTGATAATGTGTTTTATAACATAAAAAATAACAATTATATTTGATTCAGAATATCGTATTTTTGTTCGCGAAATAAAATGAAGTAGTTATGTCGAATGAAAATATATACAATCCGCACGTGTCTGTTGACTGTGTTGTATTTGGATTCGATGGAGAGAAATTAAAGGTGCTGTTGATTGAACGGAGCATTACTGAGCAGAACGAATTGTATAACGACAAAAAGCTTCCCGGAAGTATTATTCTGAATGATGAAGATTTGGATAGTGCCGCCTCGCGTGTGCTGACGGAGCTTACAGGTTTAAAAAATATTTATCTGAGTCAGTTTCGTAGTTTCGGTGGACCGGATCGCACTAAAAATCCACGTGATATTGTTTGGTTGGAAAATACTATGCAGCTCAAAATTGGGCGTATTGTGACGGTGGCTTATGTGGCGTTGATTAAGATTGATCGTAAAATTCAGGCGAAATATGACAATACTCAAGCTAACTGGTTTGATTTAAGCGAGGTGGCGGCTATGAATTTGGCTTTTGACCATGCTGAAATTATCAAGAAAGGTTTGGAGTACATTCGTCATAATCTGGATATTGAACCGCATTTGTTGTTTGAATTACTGCCTCGCAAATTCACAATTTCTCAACTGCGTTCGTTGTACGATACAGTGCATCAAACCAGTTCGGATGTGCGCAATTTTCAGAAAAAAGTATCCCAGTGGCCCTACGTGCAGGCATTGGACGAAGTGGAAGAAGGAGTTCCGCACAGAGCAGCGAGACTGTATAAGTATAAGAAATGAGATTAGCCTTCGGCGATATTTACACTTCGTGTGATATTTGGCTACGCCGATATTTTTACTTCGTACGTATGAAGTTCAATTGTAAATTGTAAATGAATAAATTGTAAATAAAAATATATGTACTTACTCGGTTATGATTTAGGTAGTTCGTCGGTAAAGGCGAGTTTGGTGAATGCAGAGACAGGCGAGTGTGTGTCGTCAGCATTTTTCCCAAAGAAAGAAATGGAGATAATTTCTGTGAAGGCTGGCTGGGCTGAGCAAAACCCCGAAATTTGGTGGAAAAACCTGAAATTGGCTACGCAAGTGGTGTTGGAAGAGTCGGGCGTGAATGCTACAGACATTAAAGCCATTGGTATTTCGTATCAAATGCACGGTTTGGTGCTGGTGGACGAAAACCAGCAAGCTATCCGTAATTCCATTATCTGGTGCGACAGCCGCGCAGTGCCTTATGGTGAAAAAGCTTTCAACGAACTCGGTGGCGAACAATGTTTATCGCACTTGTTGAACTCTCCCGGTAATTTTACCTTGTCGAAAATGGCGTGGGTAAAAGATAATGAGCCTGAAAACTTTGCCAAAGCAAAATACTATATGTTGCCCGGCGATTACCTGGCAATGCGTATGACGGGTGATGCCCGCACAACAGCTTCGGGCTTGTCAGAAGGTATTGCTTGGGATTTCAAAGCGGAAGCTCCTGCCAAATTCCTTTTCGATTACTTTGGTTTCGATACCAAATTAGTTCCTGAAATAGTTCCAACATTTGGTCAACAAGGAAATTTGAAACCAGAAATTGCTGCTGAACTTGGATTGGCTTCGGGCACTCCAGTAACATACCGCGCAGGTGATCAACCAAACAATGCATTGTCACTGAACGTACTTAATCCTGGAGAAATTGCGGCTACAGGTGGTACTTCAGGGGTTGTTTATGGTGTAAACAGCGATTCGAAATATGATCCTCAAAGCCGTGTGAACTCATTTGCTCACGTAAATCATACAGCCGATGCTACCCGCGTGGGTGTGTTGCTTTGTATCAACGGAACAGCCATTCTGAATACATGGATTAAAAATAATGTAGCACCAGAAGGTATCAGCTATGCCGAAATGAACGAATTGGCTGCCGGAATTCCTGTTGGTAGCGAGGGTGTAAGCATTATTCCTTTTGGCAATGGTGCAGAACGTGTGTTGGGAAATCAAGAACCTAATTGCTCTATCCACGGTGTAAACTTTAATCGTATTAGCAAAGCACATTTAATCCGTGCGGCTCACGAAGGAATTGCATTTTCATTTAAATATGGAATGGACATTATGAACCAAATGGGTATTGAAACCAAAACTATCCGTGCGGGACATGCTAACTTGTTCTTAAGCCCGATTTTTCGTCAGACCTTGGCGAATATCACCGGAGCAACTATCGAATTGTACAATACCGATGGCTCGGTAGGTGCAGCGCGTGGTGCAGGAATAGGAGCAGGGATTTATAAGAATGCAGAAGAAGCTTTTGCAACCTTGAAAAAGATTCAGGTAATAACTCCAGAAGCTGAAAACGTGGAAGCAACGAATGTGGCTTACGAAAAGTGGCTGAAAAAGATATAAGAACGAGCCCCCTAAATCCCCCGAAGGGGGACTTAAAGAACGAAGTATATTTATAACAAAGAAAATAGAATAAAAAATTAATTTAAAAGAACCGCCCAAAAGCCCCCTTCGGGGGTGCGGGGGCTAATTTATTATGACAAAAGTGTATTTCCCATCAGTGGAAAAAATCAAATTCGAAGGAAAAGAAAGTAAAAACCCGTTAGCATTCCGTTACTACGATGCTAAGAAAGTGGTTTATGGTAAAACCATGGAAGAATGGTTTAAATTCTCAATGGCTTGGTGGCACACCTTGTGTGCTGAAGGTGGCGATCCATTTGGTCCCGGAACACAAGTTCACCCATGGGTAGGTGCTGCTGATGCATTGCAAGCTGCAAAAGACAAAATGGATGCAGGTTTTGAGTTTATGACCAAAATCGGTATCGAATACTACTGTTTCCACGATATCGATTTAGTAAGCGAAGGTTCTTCTATTGAAGAATACGAAGCTAACCTAAAAGCTATTGTTGCTTATGCAAAAGAAAAACAAGCTGCTACAGGTATCAAATTGATGTGGGGTACTGCAAATGTTTTCTCACCAGCTCGATACATGAACGGTGCAAGCACTAATCCTGATTTTGATGCAGCTGCACGCGCTATGCTTCAAATCAAAAACTCAATCGATGCTACTATCGAATTAGGTGGTAAAGCTTATGTATTCTGGGGAGGTCGTGAAGGTTACATGTCGTTGTTGAACACAAACATGAAACGTGAAAAACAACACATGGGTACAATGTTGCAAATGGCTCGTGACTATGCTCGTGCTAAAGGTTTCAAAGGCGTATTCCTTATCGAACCAAAACCAATGGAACCAATGAAACACCAATACGATGTGGATACTGAAACTGTTATCGGTTTCCTGAAACAATTCGGTTTGGAAAATGATTTCAAAATCAATATCGAAGTAAACCACGCTACATTGGCTGGTCATACTTTCGAGCACGAATTGCAATGTGCAGTTGATAATGGTATGTTGGGGGCTATCGACGCTAACCGCGGTGATGTTCAGAATGGTTGGGATACTGACCAATTCCCTGTGGATATTTTCGAATTGACACAGGCTATGCTGGTTGTGCTTCAGGGCGGTGGTATGCAGGGTGGTGGTACCAATTTCGACGCAAAAATCCGTCGTAACTCTACCGATAACGAAGACCTTTTCATTGCTCACGTAGGTGCTATGGATATTATGGCTCGTGCTTTGGAAGCTGCAGCAGCAATCTTAGAAGAATCTCCATACAAACAAATGGTTTCTGACCGTTATGCTTCTTATGATGCAGGTAAGGGTAAAGAATTCGAAGAAGGTAAACTTACTTTCGAAGATGTGTACGCTTACGCAAAAGCCAATGGCGAACCAAAACAAATCAGCGGAAAACAAGAGCTTTACGAAGCAATTGTGAATATGTATATTTAAAAATCAGCAGTAAGCGGTAAGCAGTAAGATGCTTGCTGCTTACTTGAAAATATAACCCTTTAAATAAATAATACTTATGGCATTTATTGATACAGGTGGAAATAATTCCAACTCATTTCAGCAGGGCAGTAAGCTCTATATTTTTCTTTTGACATTGGTGGCTACTTTGGGTGGTTTACTTTTCGGTTATGATACTGCTGTTGTGAACGGTGCCGAAAAATCACTGGTCGAATTTTATATTTACAAAACAAGCGGAAGCAGTTACATCTTCGATCTGAACACAGTAACTCAGTTATTTACTCAGTACCGCATGATGATGGTCATCGTATTGTATTTCGTATTTATTATTCTTAGTGGACAGTTTATTCGTTTACTTGGCAAAAAAAATGGTGGTATCATTACAGTTATTTTGATAGGCGGAATGACGTTTTGGGCTGTAAGTTTTTTGACTAAAGCTTTACCAAATTCGACCGACATAGAAGCAATGAAAAACATGGCTGATGCAGTAAAAGGATTTGTTATTGCCAGTGCGCTTATTGGTTGTATTATCGGTGGTGCAGCTGCGGGTTTTGTTTCCAAATCATTGGGACGTAAAAACGGACTTTTTATAGCTGCTGTGGCATTTTTCGTTTCTGCAATTGGTGCATGGAAACCCGAAGCATTTAATTTCTTTGGAACACTTGATGTTTATTCGTTTGTAGTTTATCGTATTATCGGTGGTATTGGTGTAGGTTTGGCTTCTATGATTTCGCCTATGTATATTGCCGAAATTGCACCAGCTAATGTCCGTGGAAAATTGGTTTCTTTTAATCAGTTTGCTATTATCTTCGGTATGTTGGTTATTTATTTTGTAAACCTTATTATCGCCCGTCAAGGAGATGAACAATGGTTAATTACAGATGGTTGGCGTTTGATGTTCCTTTCTGGAGCTATTCCTGCGGGTATTTTTGTAGTTTTATTATTTTTTGTACCTGAAACTCCACGTTTTCTTGCAATGCAAGGGAAAAACGAGAAAGCGCTTTCAGTACTTCAAAAAATTGCAGGTAAGAGCAATGCAGAAGACATTTTGAAAGATATAAAAGGTACTTTGCACGAGCTTAATGCTCCTTGGCTTTCTTATGGCGCAGGTGTTATTATTGTAGGTGTATTACTTTCCGTATTCCAACAAGCGGTAGGTATCAATGTTGTGCTTTATTATGCAGGAAACATCTTTCGTAATATGGGTGCTTCTACAGATTCATCATTACTTCAAACTATTATTGTTGGTGTGGTGAATCTTGCATTTACTGTGGTTGCAATTATGACAGTAGATAAATTTGGTCGTAAACCACTTATGATTATCGGTTCTATCGGTATGGCTGTAAGTATGATCGGACTTGGATTTACTTTCTATTCAGGTCATGTTGGTATTTTAGCGCTTGTATTCATGTTGTTTTATACTGCTTCATTTGCAATGAGTTGGGGACCTGTATGTTGGGTTCTTTTGGCTGAAATTTTCCCGAACTCAATTCGTGGGGCATTGTCAATTGCTGTAGCTGCTCAATGGATTGCAAACTGGATAGTATCGCTGACTTTTCCAATGTTAAATGACAATGTATGGTTAACTAAAATGTTTAATCATGGATTTTCGTACTGGATTTACGGTATAATGGGTATACTCTCTGCAATATTTATGTGGAAATTCGTTCCTGAAACAAAAGGAAAAACACTGGAGTCCATTGAAGACCTTTGGAAGAAATAAAAAACCTAATCCCTAAAAGGGGACTTTACAAAAAAACTCCCGAAACTCAGTAATGAATTTTGGGAGTTTTCTTTATTTGGGTTATGCGATTAAGTGAATGCGGGAGCAAAGCAGCTGTAATGCACGCCAGCCAACCAATGAACATACGAGACGTGTGTAAGACGGTCGGATATTGTATTTGTCAAATATCAATAACTTCTCATCATAAATTCTAAATTTGTGTAGCCCTGATAAATGATTAAAATTGAAATTAATACGATACCGATAATTTTTAAAGTCTTATTCTTTATGGCTAATGCAGGCAAAATTAAATTAAAATTTTGCAATATCCATATTGAACCTATAAGATATTTTGTTGTACCTTCATACCAATGAACTACCAACTTTTGTAATGCAAACTGAGAAATAGCAGATACTAATGCTATAAGAATGAACACAAGCAATAATATGCTTGAAGTATCATTTCCATTGTTTATTGGTTGCGTGTAATGCAAATTTAAACCACAATTTTTGCAAAATTGTGCAGTTTCTTCGTTTTGGTTTTGACATTTTGGACAATTCATAATGTATTTTTTTTAATTATTAAACTTATTGAATTCTATTACTTGTGTGTTTGCAACTTTATCAGCTAATCTTCTGCCGTCATCGTTTGATAAAACCATAATTGGCTCTATTAGCCAACCTACAATAGGGACTATTCCTAATAGACTTGTAATTAGACAACGTAAACAGGAATTTCCTAAGGAGCAAGGGGTGTTGTTCGGTAAATAAACGACCATTAATCCGACTGCCTTTTTACCCCAACTTTGTCCTTTTCCCAATCCGTCTTTAATAAAGGAATAGATAAGCGGAATAATATATAAAAAAGCTGCAAAGATAAATAATGGAACGGCCTCATTTCTATCATAGTAACTGCTTAATTTTGTCATTCCTATTGCATAAAAGATTAATGCTGGAATTGCAAAGCCCATGGTTATAAAACCATCCAATAATGAAGCTAAAAATCTGCTTCCTATTGAAGCTTTTGGATAAAATCCATTTACGATTTGACTTTGAAGTTCCCCGTACCGTAATGCTTCAGCTATTACTGCACCACCATCCTCAGGACAAAATTTAGTTTCATTAGAGTAAGTTTTCCCGCATTTGATACATTTGGGAATCAATTTTTCTGCAAAGGTAAGTCTTGTTCCATCAAAATCACAGAACTTTGTTCCTGCAGAAAAAGTTTTATAGCAGCGTGGACAAACGGGATTTTCTATAAACTCATATTCGAGATTACAACCACAAGATTGACAGAATTTTGTTCCTGATTCAAATTCTGCATTGCATTTTGGACATTTGTATTTATTCATATCTTTCAATATTTAGAAGTGTTGTCTTTTTTTTTATTTATGCCGCCTAACTCTTATATAAACCCATTAAACCAAGTATATCTCGCATTTAGCAGTAGTTTAATTCTTGGTTTTTTTCTTGCTGCAAATATAAACACTATTATTTAAAAACCATAAAAAATCAGCTTGAAACTTTTCGTTATTTTGTTTGCCCCAATTGTTGAGGGCTGAGTTAGTAAAGCGATTTAATAGAATTCGTACCGGAAGTGCTTTCCGCTTAGTGTAGAAATGTCGCAGCATTATGCAAGGATATACAAATTAATATTATAATATCGCAGCATAATGTGTAGACATACAAATCAAACTTTTAATATCGCAGCATAATGCGTGAACATTCCAATTAAATTTTTAATGTCGCAGCAAATTGTGTGGACATTCCAACTACTATTTTAATGTCGCAACATAATGTTTAGACATTCCAATAAATATTTTAATGTCGCAGCAAAACGTGTGGATATTTCAGGGTATTTGTTTTATGTGAAAAAAATAATTATTTTTGTGTCATTGAAAAACATTGTAACCCTTTTTGATATGAAAGCAACATTCAAACAATACAGTCCGCAGGAATTGTATGTGCCTGTTTCCAAACCCGATACGCTTGAAGCGGAAAATGAATCTGATGTACCTGTTCAGGGTTTTCGCCCAACGGGTAGTGTTTTCTTCGATACTTTTATGACTAATCTTTCGCATTTTGGCATACGCAATGCACGGTTTCATGCCAATCTGCTGGGGATTAACTACGCCGAGATGTGCATTGCCATTAGTGTTTTGACTGGAATGACTTATACCGATTTCACGGAAGGCTATGTTATTGTTAAGACCGAAGATTTAATCAAAAATAAGTCGGGAAAAACCACCATGCAGGATATTGCAGCCAGTGTCGGATTCTCCTATTCGGGTTTTTATCATTTTATGATACGCCACAAAAGATGGGAAAAGAAAAGGTATTGATAAACCTGCATAACGGGACAAATTCTTCTTTTTGTTGGACAAAAGTCCAAATCAGCTGCAAGTCTTTTGACAATACCGTGTTTTGGGGTATCTTTGAAGCTGAAATAATTTATCCGTTTTATCATGAAAAAAATATTAATCACATTATTGAGTATTGTTAGCTTGTTAACTGCATTTAGTCAGGAAGTTAGCCGCGATACAACTTTCCAATCGAGTGGCAATCCGGTTATTCGTTATAAATACACTGCAGATCCGGCTGCTATGGTTTACAAAAACAAGTTTTATCTATACACGGGTCACGATGTATGTCCTCAGAAACAGGAACGTTACGTGATGAACGACTGGTGTGTATTCTCGTTGGACGATATGAAAACATGGACAGAACATCCAACTCCTCTACACGCACGTGATTTTGCCTGGGCGAGGAGTGATGCAAGGGCTTCACAGGTGATTGAACTTAACGGAAAATTTTACTGGTAAGTGGCGGTGAAACATGGCGCAATTCATGGAAAAGCAATAGGCGTGGCGGTGTCTGACAGCCCCACCGGATCGTTTAAACATGCCAAAGGTTCAGCCAACTATCCCTACCTTTTTTACTTGGATTATAGCCTTTTTTTGCTCCTTCATGTTCTCCATACCTTGTCATTACGGAGGAATTAATATCTAAAACAAAATTATCAAACTTGATATGCTCGAAAATCCATGAATAAAAATAATCACTCACCTTTTGATTCGTGCTTTGAGTGAATTTACTGAAGAAACGTTTGTATGTATCTTGTCCGGGTGTATTATTCCAATTAAAAATCTTACCCAATGCAATATCATGACGAGTAACTTCTGTATGCTTAAATCGATTTGCACCACACCAAATACTCATTATAAATCCCTCAATTATGGTAGAAGTTTTATAACCTCGGTTTGATCCCGAAACAGGCAAATCAGCATTATTCTCAATTAACTCTGTAAAACCGATTTTTTTTGCAACATTTGCTTCAAAAATACCATTCCGCCCCAGGGCGTAATCTCTTTGCTGGTGTAAGATATATCAAATTTCATAGTGTCATTTTCTCTATTGCTACGCATTAGAATTTAGACCATAAAAATAATGCTTTTTTTCTATTGCGGAATCTGGGTTAAATGATATCAAGTTTTATGTTATGTAGAACTCACGTTAATTAATTTGACCTGATAATTTAGAACTTGTTAATAAGCTGTGTATTTATTCTTAATTCTTGCTTCTTACATTTTCTATACAATAAGATTAAGCATCCCGCTTTGCAATCAGCATGAATTGTTCGTATTCGCTGATGATACCCGGCACACGTTCCCGTTTCAAAACATTGTAAGTCTCAACAGATTGAATGCTGAATCCGGCCTTCACAAATTGAGCTGCTAATTCTTCGGTATCAAAACCTTTATGCGGAATGGGTTCAAAGCGATGGAAAGAACCATCTTCTGTTCGAATATCACCAATAACAACAAGAGCACCTAGTTTTGTTATGCTGTACAAATGATTTACGGCAGCATCGATATCAGGAATATGATGAAATGCCATGCTTGAGAATATCAGATCTATATCCTGTCTTTTATAATCCGTAATTTCACCGTGTATAATTTCTATATTTTCGTCGCCTTCCAGTTTCTGCATCAATACATCCAGCATAGCTTCGGAGGTGTCTTCAAAAACCACACAATCTACTTTTTCTAAAACCTGCAAGCCTACTAAACCGGTTCCGGCACCTATTTCGAGTGCTTTCCATTCTTTTTGTGCAGTTATTCTTTCGAACATAGCCGATAAAAACAGGCTTGTCATTTCAATTTTTGCTGGTTCATCCCAGGTTAAAGCGCGATGCGCAAAGTTATCAGTCATTATATTTAGAGTTTATCCAAAGAAACAACAATAACATGTCTTTGTTCAATTTAAAAGATATACAAGCATAATTTACAGAAAATAAAAAAAAACACGTACTTTTACAAAAAACAAATCTTATGTGCCGCAATTTATTTTACAAACGCCTTGTGTTTTCGGTAGTATTGCTATGTCTGAATAGCACTTTTCTTTTTTCGCAATCAACTACAGTTCAGTTTAATGTAAATATGAAACAGCAAATTGCGCTGGGTAAATTTAAACCTGCAACCGATTTTGTTGATATGGCCGGTAGTTTCAATAGCTGGGGCTCAACAATGATGGCAGATGCCAATAGAGATAGTATTTATACTGCAGCATTGAGTTTGAATGTAGGCGATGATATCCAATTCAAATGCCGTATAAACGGATTGTGGACAGGACTGGAAGAATTTCCGGGAGGTGGAGCGAACCGTTCCTATACCGTAGTGCTGAATGGAGTACTTAATTTTTGGTATAGCGATGTAATTCCTTCCAATGTGCTTTCGGTGGCAGTTCAGGCATCGAGCAGGGCAATTGTATCGGGGCAAACGGTTCAATTTAATGATCTGTCAAACGGTTCTCCTGTAGCGTGGAGCTGGAGTTTCCCCGGAGGAAGTCCTGCAAGTTCGCAACTCAAAAACCCATTGATAACATATAGCACTGATGGTTCATATCCGGTTACGCTGACCATAAAAAACAGCAAAAATGATTCTGTGACTCAAACTTTCAGCGAATATATCAATGTGTCGAAAGCTACAACTTACTGGTGGAATGATGCCATATTTTACGAAGTGTTCGTCCGTAGTTTTTACGACCAGAATGGCGATGGTAAAGGCGATTTAAAAGGACTTACAGCCAAACTCGATTATCTGAACGATGGTGATTCAACCACTCATACCGATTTGGGTGTTACCGCTTTGTGGTTGATGCCTATCATGCAGTCGCCCAGTTATCACGGTTACGATGTAACTGATTATCGCACCGTCGAAAGTGATTATGGAACCAATGCCGATTTCCAGACCTTTATTCAGGAAGCTCACAAGCGGGGTATCAAAGTAATTATTGATTTGGTAATGAATCATACTTCCGACCAAAATCCCTGGTTTATTCAGTCGGCTGCAAGTTCCGGCTCTGCTTATCGCAACTGGTACAGATGGAATACGACCAATCCCGGTGGATCGTGGAACGCCAAAAACGGAGCGTATTATTATGCTGTGTTTGGCAGTGGAATGCCCGATTTGAATTATGCCGATACGCTCGTGAAAAAAGAAATGTTTGATGTGGCCCGCTACTGGTTGCAAGATATGCATGCTGATGGTTTCAGATTGGATGCGGTGAAGTATATTTTCGAAACAGCCACTCAAACCGAAGATGTTCCGGCTACCTTTCAGTTCTGGAAAGATTTTCGTGCTTATTATAAAACAGTAAATGCCAATGCCTTTGCAGTGGGAGAAGCATGGACATCGACCAATATTATAAAGAAATACGTTGAAAACAACGGACTGGATTACTGTTTTGAATTCAATATGGCAAGTGCTTTGGTGAATGCTGCCAACAACGGCGATGCAACCACCTTACAATCTGCTGTCGAAAATGCCATGGCGAGCTATCCTTATCTTCAGTTCGGAACATTTCTTACCAATCACGACCAGGAACGGGTAATGACTACGCTGGGTTCTAATGTTTCCAAAGCCAAACTTGCAGCACAACTTCTGCTCACCTTGCCCGGCATTCCGTTTATCTATTATGGCGAAGAAATTGGCACTGTTGGTCCGAAACCCGACGAAAACATCCGTACTCCTTTGCAATGGAACAGTTCTGCGAATGCAGGCTTTACTACCGGAACGCCCTGGCGCGCACCTCAGGCTGATTATCTGACCAAAAACATTGCCACTCAACAACACGATACTACTTCGCTGTGGACTACTTACAACAAGCTTATTCAATTGCGAACATCCGAACCTGCTTTGCGCAGAGGTAATTATGTAACTATACCGAGCAATGCCACTTCAGCCTTTGTATTTATGCGCCAGTGTGTCAACGAAATCATTTTTGTAGCTTCCAATCTGAGTGCTAATCAGCTTGCCAATGTTCAGATAAGCTTTTACCCCGGCACTATGCCTTCAGGTAATTATGTGCTGAAAGATTTGCTGAGTGGCACTACGCAGGAAATTATTGTGGCAGCCGATGGTAGTGCTTCAAATCAGAATCTTGGCAGTTTAGCAGCTCGTAAAACTGCGGTGTATAAGGTTCTTTCATTAAGTTCAGGACTTACAGAGTCGGGAACAAATAAGTTGGATATATATCCCAATCCGGCTATAGATGTAATAAATATTCAGCTAGAGGGCAGTATTTCAGGGAATGTATTTGTTTGTATATCAGATTTATCCGGTAAATTACTTAAAAATATACAACTATGTAGCTCATCCACTGTGTTGGTCGATGATATTCAACCCGGATTTTATATCATGAAAGTGACTGATGGCAATAATTCACGAACCGTAAAAATTTTAATTGAAAGATAGAAGAGAAAAACCTACAAATCAACCTTCTATTAATAGACATAACCTACACCTGACTTTGACACTTTATGAAACGTCATTTTATAATTATCTAATAATCAAACTT